>JADHMQ010000005.1 GCA_016779935.1 Flavobacteriales bacterium | reverse complement strand
GTGACTAGAGACTTCACAAAGGTTGGATTAGATGAGTTTAGCAGTATGGATGTATTGATTTATCCAAATCCTGCGAGAGATTACTTTACAGTGGATCTATTGGGAAATAGTAATGATAATGAGTATACCTTTAAACTAAAGGATTCCAGAGCACGAGTATTACGAGAGTCTACCATCACTAATTCTATAGTAATAGAAAGAGGTGATTTAGCTTCTGGAATATATTTTATTTCCGTTGAAAATGGAACTAAAATAATACGTCAAAAAATACTTTTTGCTGAAAAAAAATAACATTAAGTATATCAAATACAAACTTTTGAGGCACTCACATAAATTTATGTGAGTGTTTTTTTTATGAAAAAAAGCCTAAATTCTATTTGATAGTTAAGAAAAATGATTAGATTTGCACCCCCTAAAAACGGGGTTTTAACTAGAAACAAAATATGAAATAGTATGCCAACTATTCAACAATTAGTAAGAAAAGGAAGGACTAGAATCACGAAAAAGTCCAAATCTATAGCGTTAACAAGCTGTCCGCAAAGACGTGGAGTTTGTACGAGAGTTTATACAACTACTCCTAAAAAGCCGAACTCAGCAATGAGGAAGGTTGCTAGGGTAAGATTGACCAACGGAAACGAGGTTAATGCTTATATTGGTGGTGAAGGTCACAACTTGCAGGAACACTCAATTGTGCTTGTGAGAGGTGGTAGAGTTAAGGATTTGCCGGGTGTACGTTATCACATCGTGAGAGGTGCTTTAGACACTGCCGGTGTTGACGGAAGAACTCAGCGAAGATCTAAGTATGGTACTAAACAACCAAAAAAATAATTTAGCTTTTTAAGAATAAATAATAATGAGAAAAAGTCCAGCTAAAAAAAGAAGATTGTTGCCAGACGCAAAGTTTAACGACACTATGGTAACACAGTTCGTTAACAATATGATGTTAGACGGCAAGAAATCTACAGCGTTCAAAATATTCTATGATGCACTTGAAACGGTAGAAAATCGAGTTGATGATGTATCTGCTCTTGAAGTATGGAAGAAAGCAGTTGAAAATGTAACTCCTGCGGTGGAAGTAAGAAGCCGTAGAATTGGAGGTGCTACTTTTCAGATACCACAGCCTATTAGAGATTCTAGAAAATTATCTATGGCTATGAAATGGATGATAGGTTATGCTAGAAAGCGAAACGATAAAAGTATGAGTCAGAAATTAGCTGCTGAAATTGTTGCTGCGTACAAAGAAGAGGGTGCTGCATTCAAGAAAAAACAAGATACTCACAGAATGGCTGAAGCTAATAAAGCATTCTCACACTTTAGATTCTAAGAAAATGGCAAAAAGAGATTTAACATATACAAGAAATATTGGTATTGCAGCTCACATTGATGCTGGTAAGACTACTACTACTGAGAGAATTTTATACTATGGTGGTGTAAGTCACAAGATTGGTGAAGTGCATGATGGTGCTGCTACTATGGACTGGATGGAGCAAGAGCAAGAAAGAGGAATTACCATTACTTCTGCCGCTACTACTCTTAACTGGAACTACAGAGATAAAGATTATCATGTTAATATTATTGATACTCCAGGTCACGTTGATTTTACAGTTGAAGTAAACCGTTCATTAAGAGTATTAGATGGTTTAGTATTCCTATTTAGTGCAGTTGATGGTGTAGAGCCGCAATCTGAAACTAACTGGAGACTAGCTGACAATTACAATGTTCCTAGAATTGGATTCGTAAATAAAATGGATCGTCAAGGTGCTGACTTTTTGAATGTATGTAAGCAAGTAAAAGAAATGCTTGGTAGTCATGCATTGCCTCTGCAAATTCCAATTGGTAATGAAGATAACTTTAAAGGAGTTGTTGATTTAATCAACTTTAAAGGTATTGTTTGGAATGAAGAAGATATGGGTATGACTTTTGAAGAAATCGACATTCCTGCCGATGTTATTGATGAAGCAAGAGACTATAGAGGAAGACTTCTAGAAGCAGTTGCTGAATTTGACGACACATTACTTGAAAAGTATTTCGAAGATGAAAACTCATTAACTGAGAGAGAAATCCTTGATGCTTTAAGACAAGCAACCATTGGTGGTAAGGTAATACCAATGATGTGCGGTTCAGCTTTCAAAAACAAAGGTGTTCAAGCAATGTTAGACATGGTGATGGAAATTCTTCCATCTCCAATTGACACAGAAGCAATTACAGGTACAAACCCAAGAACAGAAGCGGAAGAAAGTAGAAAACCTTCAATTGAAGAGCCGTTTGCAAGTTTAGCATTTAAAATTGCTACCGACCCTTATGTGGGAAGATTATGTTTTACAAGAGCATACTCAGGCGTACTTAATTCTGGTTCTTATGTATTAAATACAAGAACAAGCAAGAAAGAACGTATTTCTAGAATATTCCAAATGCACGCTAACAAGCAAAATCAAATTGACAGCCTACAGGCAGGTGATATTGCTGCATTAGCTGGATTTAAAGATATTAGAACTGGTGATACGTTATGTGCTGAAAATGCACCTATTGTATTAGAATCAATGGATTTCCCAGATCCGGTAATTGGTATTGCTATCGAGCCTAAAACTCAAAAGGATATGGATAAATTAGGCGTAGCTTTAGGAAAGCTTGCTGAAGAAGATCCAACATTTACAGTTAAAACGGATGAGGATTCAGGTCAAACTATTATATCAGGTATGGGTGAGTTACATCTTGATATTATCATTGACCGTTTAAAAAGAGAATTTGGTGTTGAATGTAATCAAGGTGCTCCAAAGGTGGCCTACAAAGAAACGATTACATCATCAGTTACAACTCGTGAAACATATAAGAAACAATCTGGTGGTAGAGGTAAATTTGCCGATATGCAATTTGAATTATCTCCAGTTGATGAAGACTTCGAGGGCGAAGGTTTACAATTTGTTGATCAAATTAAAGGAGGTTCAATTCCAAAAGAATTTATCCCAGCTATCGAAAAAGGATTTAAACAAGCAATGCAAAATGGTGTTTTAGCAGGTTACGAAGTTGATACATTAAAGGTCAGACTATTTGATGGTTCATTCCATGATGTGGATTCTGACCAGTTATCGTTCGAGATATGTGCCAAACTAGCATTTAAAAATGCTTGTAAACAAGCTAATCCTGTACTTCTTGAACCAATTATGAAAGTTGAAGTTGTTACACCAGAACAAAACATGGGTGATGTTGTAGCTGACCTTAACAGAAGAAGAGGTATCATGCAAGGTATGGATTCGAGAAATGGTGCAGAGGTTGTAAAAGCTCACGTGCCACTTTCAGAAATGTTTGGATATGTTACAACTTTGAGAACAATTACATCAGGTAGAGCAACATCTACTATGGAGTTTTCACATTTTGCACAATGCCCTAACAATGTTTCTGAATCAGTAATTGCAGAAGTAAAAGGATTAAAACAAGCATAAATTCATTAAAATAATGAGTCAAAAAATAAGAATCAAGCTTCAATCGTATGATCACAATCTAGTAGACAAGTCTGCTGAGAAGATTGTTAAAACTGTAAAATCAGCCGGTGCTGTAGTTAGTGGGCCAATTCCATTGCCAACACACAAGCTTATATATACTGTTTTACGTTCACCTCACGTAAACAAAAAGTCTAGAGAGCAATTTCAATTGTGCGCTCATAAAAGATTGATGGATATTTATTCTTCATCATCTAATACCATCGATGCGTTGATGAAATTAGAGCTTCCAAGTGGAGTTGATGTTGAAATAAAAGTATGATAGTTTAAATTAAGAAAACTAAAAGACAATAAAAATGTCAGGAATAATTGGAAAAAAAATAGGTATGACCAGCATATATGATGCTAATGGAAAGAACATTCCATGTACTATCATTGAAGCTGGACCATGCGTAATTACTCAGGTTAAGACTCCTGAGACGGATGGTTACAGTGCCTTACAGCTTGGTTTTGAAGACCAAAAAGAAAGTAGAGTTAACAAACCTAAAATGGGACATTTTAACAAATCTAAATCTACACCTAAGAAAAAATTAGTTGAATTCAGAGATTTTGATGGCGACTATAACTTAGGAGATTCGGTGTCTGTTGATATTTTCGAAGAAGGTGAATACGTTGATGTTGCTGGTACTTCAAAAGGTAAAGGGTTTCAAGGTGTTGTTAAAAGATATAACTTTAGAGGTGTAGGTGATGCTACACACGGTCAGCACAACAGAATGCGTGCTCCAGGTTCTATTGGTGCTGCATCTTACCCTGCTCGTGTATTCAAAGGGATGCGAATGGCAGGACAAATGGGTAACAAGAGAGTCAAAGAGACCAACCTTATGGTAATGAAGGTTTTTCCTGAAAAGAACTTATTAGTTGTTAAAGGAGCTGTACCAGGAGCAAAGAATTCATACGTAATTATTGAGAAATAATGGAATTAGCAGTATATAATATAAGCGGAAAAAAGACTTCTAAAACAGTGAAGTTGGATAAAAATATATTTGGTATAGAACCTAATAACCATGCCGTATATCTTGATGTAAAGCAGTATTTAGCTAATCAACGTCAAGGAACACACAAGGCAAAGGAAAGAGGTGAAATTACTGGATCAACCAGAAAAATTAAAAAGCAGAAAGGTACAGGTACTGCTCGTGCTGGTTCAATCAAAAACCCATTATTCAGAAGTGGTGGTAGAGTATTCGGTCCACAGCCAAGAGACTACGGTTTTAAATTGAACAAGAAACTAAAAAGAGTGGCTCGTATATCTGCGTTGTCTCAAATGGCAAAAGATAAAAACATTACTGTATTAGAAGATTTCAATTTTGATACTCCTAAAACAAAGCAGTATGTCGACATGCTTTCAAATTTTGAGTTAGATGGAAAGAAAACTCTTTTGATTTTGGATAAACCAAATCAAAATATCTATTTATCAGCAAGAAATTTAGAAAGAACACACGTTACAACTTCAACAAACTTGAATACTTACCAAATTATGAATGCAGGTAATATTCTTATGGTTGAAAGTTCTGTTAAAGAAATAGAAAACATTTTAAGTTAAGACGATGAGTATTTTAATAAAACCTATCATAACTGAGAAAATGACTGCCGCAAGCGAAGAATTCAATCGCTATGGTTTTGTTGTTGATAGAGCTGCAAACAAAATTCAAATTAAGGGAGCAGTTGAAGAAGCGTATGGTGTTACAGTTGATTCTGTAAGAACTATGAATTACGCAGGTAAATCAAAAAGTCGTTTTACTAAAGCTGGAGTAATTAGCGGACGTACAAGCCACTTTAAGAAAGCTATTGTACAGCTTGCAGAAGGAGATACTATTGATTTTTATAGCAACATCTAATTAAGATATAAGATGGGATTAAGAAAACTAAAACCAACCACACCTGGACAACGTTTCAAAGTAGTAAATGACTTTGAGCAGTTGACAATTGGAAATAAACCAGAGAAATCATTGATTTCTAAAAAGTCAAAATCAGGTGGTAGAAATAATACCGGTAAAATGACTATGCGCTACTCTGGTGGTGGTCACAAAAAGAGATACCGTGTTATTGATTTTAAAAGAAATAAGTTTGGAATACCTGCAATAGTAAACACTATTGAGTATGATCCAAACAGATCAGCGTTTATTGCTTTGTTAAACTATGTTGATGGTGAAAAGAGATATATTGTTTCTCCTAATGGTTTAAAAGTTGGTCAGACTGTTGTTTCAGGAAAAGATGCTCCCCCTGAAGTAGGCAATGCATTATTCCTTTCTGAGATACCACTTGGTGCAACAATTCATAATATTGAATTAAGACCAGGTCAAGGTGGAGTACTTGTAAGAAGTGCTGGTGCATATGCACAACTTATGGCAAGAGACGGTAAGTATGCTATTATCAAATTAGCTTCAGGTGAAGTTAGAATGATTTTGCAAACCTGTTTAGCAACAATGGGTTCAGTATCAAACTCGGAGCACAGTTTACAGAACTCTGGAAAAGCAGGTCGTAGCCGTTGGTTAGGTAGAAGACCAAGAACAAGACCAGTAGCGATGAACCCTGTTGATCACCCAATGGGAGGTGGTGAAGGTAGAGCATCTGGAGGTCATCCAAGATCAAGAAAAGGTATACCAGCTAAAGGGTTTAAAACTCGTGCTAAGAAAAATAACTCTAACATTTATATAGTCGAAAGACGTAAAAAATAAATTAGGCTATGGCTAGATCATTAAAAAAAGGTCCATATATACACTTCAAACTTCAGAAAAAAGTTGAAGAGAATGTTTCCTCAGGAAAAAATAATGTTATCAAAACTTGGTCACGTTCGTCAATGATTTCACCAGAATTCGTTGGTCAAACAATTGCAGTCCATAACGGTCGTCAGTTTATTCCTGTTTTCATTACTGAAAATATGGTAGGACACAAGTTAGGTGAGTTTTCTCCTACTAGGACGTTTAGAGGCCACTCTGGTAACAAGAAAAAATAATTGAAATGGGAGTAAGAAAAAGAAATACAGCTCAAGAGTTAAAAGAGGCAAGAAAAAACGTTGCCTTTGCTAAGCTTAACAATTGCCCTACATCACCAAGAAAAATGAGATTAGTTGCTGATATCATTAGAGGTGAAAATGTAGAGAAAGCATTAAATATTTTAAGATTCAATGCAAAAGAAGCTTCTGGTAGATTAGAAAAATTATTGATGTCTGCTATAGCTAATTGGGAATCTAAAAACGAAGGTTCTAAAATAGAAGATAGTAACCTTTTTGTTAAAGAAATAACTGTTGATAGTGGTAGAATGTTAAAACGTGTTCAGCCTGCACCACAAGGTCGTGCACATAGAATTAGAAAAAGATCTAATCATGTTACCCTCGTATTAGGAAGTAGAACACAAGAAAACCAAGATTCATAATGGGACAAAAGACAAATCCAATAGGCAATAGATTAGGATACATCAAAGGATGGGATTCTAACTGGTATGGTGGAAGAAACTACGGCGATAAAATTGCTGAAGACAGTAAAATTCGTCAGTATGTAGGCGTAAGACTTTCAAATGCAAGTGTTGCAAGAGTTGTAATCGAAAGAACACTTAAGATGGTTACAGTTACTATCCATACTGCACGACCTGGAATTATTATTGGTAAAGGTGGGCAAGAAGTTGATAAGTTAAGAGAAGAGCTTAAGAAAATCACCAAGAAAGAGGTTCAAATTAACATCTACGAAGTAAAGCGTCCAGAGCTTGATGCAACATTAGTAGCTGCTAGTATCGCTCGACAAATCGAAGGAAGAATATCTTTCCGTCGTGCTATCAAAATGGCAGTTGCAGGAACCATGAGAATGGGTGCAGAAGGAATTAAAGTAAAGATTTCTGGTCGTTTGAATGGCGCTGAAATGGCTCGTTCAGAAATGTTTAAAGACGGAAGAACTCCACTTCACACTTTTAGAGCTGACATTGATTATGCTTTAGAAGAAGCACACACAACATACGGAAGAATTGGTATCAAAGTGTGGATATGTAAAGGAGAAGTTTATGGCACAAGAGATTTATCACCAAACGTTGGTTTATCAAACAAGCCAAAGGGAATGAAACCTGGTGGAAAATTTAAGAGAAAAAGAAAATAATTTAGTTTAAAAGCGTAATACAGATATGTTACAGCCAAAGAAGACAAAGTTTAGAAAGATGCAAAAGGGCAGAATGAAAGGAAATGCCCAAAGAGGTCACCAGTTGGCTTTCGGATCTTTCGGAATAAAAGCATTAGAAGAAACGTGGATAACTGCTCGTCAGATTGAAGCTGCTCGTATTGCTGTTACCCGTTATATGAAAAGACAGGGTCAAGTTTGGATTCGTATTTTTCCAGACAAACCTGTTACTTCAAAGCCTGCAGAGGTAAGGATGGGTAAAGGTAAAGGTGCTCCTGATTATTGGGCTGCAGTTGTAAGGCCTGGTAGAGTACTCTTCGAATGTGATGGAGTCTCTCATGAAATAGCTCAAGAAGCTTTGCGTCTTGCAGCTCAGAAGTTACCAATTAAAACAAAATTTGTCGTACGTAGAGACTACGTTGAGGCTTAAAAATTTAGTAATGAAACAATCAGTAATTAAAGAAAAGACAACTAACGAACTCGAAGATCTTTTAGGATCTGAGAAAGCTCGTTTAGAAAAAATGAGAGTAAATCATATGGTATCTCCTTTAGAGAATCCAAAGCAAATTACTTTCGCTAGAAAAACTGTAGCTAGAATTCTAACTGAGTTGAAATCTAGAGAATTAAACGAAGTTCAAAACTAATAAGGAAATGAGAAACCTCAGAAAGGAAAGAATAGGTGTTGTAACTAGTGACAAAATGGATAAGTCTGTTGTTGTTTCTGTTACAAGAAGAGAAAAACACCCTCTCTATGGAAAGTTTGTTATGAAAACAAGCAAGTTTACTGCTCATGATGAAAAGAATGAATGTAACCCAGGAGATACAGTAAAAATTATGGAAACCCGTCCAATCAGTAAAAACAAATGTTGGAGGTTAGTTGAAATTATAGAAAGAGCTAAGTAAAATGATACAACAAGAAAGTAGATTAAAAGTAGCCGACAATTCTGGAGCTAAAGAAGTTCTTTGTATTAAAGTTCTAGGTGGAACTAAGCGAAGATATGCTTCTATTGGTGACACTATTGTGGTAACAGTTAAAGATGCAATCCCTTCAGGTAATATTAAAAAAGGTACCGTTGCTAAAGCTGTTGTCGTAAGAACAAGAAAAGAAATTCGTCGTCCAGATGGTTCATACATTCGTTTCGATGATAACGCTTGCGTATTGTTGAACCCAACAGGTGAAATGAGAGGTACACGTATATTCGGACCTGTTTCAAGAGAATTGAGAGATAAGCAATTCATGAAGATTGTTTCATTAGCACCTGAAGTGCTGTAATAAAAAATAATTATGTCGAAGTTACACATAAAGAAAGGAGATACTGTAAAGGTAATTGCAGGAAACTCAAAAGGTCAAGAGGGCAAAGTAATTGAGGTTTTAGTTGCAAAATCTAGAGCACTTGTTGAGGGTGTTAATATGGTTTCAAAACATACTAAACCTAATGCTGCAAATCCTCAAGGTGGTATAATAAAACAAGAATCATCTATTCATATTTCTAATCTTATGGTTGTTGACCCAAAATCTGGAGAAGCAACTAGAATTGGTAGAAAAATAGATGAGAAAACAGGAAAATTAACTCGTTATTCTAAAAAATCAGGGGAGGTAATTAAGTAATGTATACACCTAGATTAAAATCAAAATATTCAGAGGAAATCGTAGCAAGGCTACAAGAAAAGTACTCTTACAAATCAGTAATGCAAGTGCCAAAACTTGTTAAAATCTGTCTAAACCAAGGGTTAGGTGATGCCGTTTCTGATAAGAAAATGGTTGACCAAGCTTGTAGTGAAATGACATTGATTACTGGTCAGAAAGCTGTTGCTACGAAATCAAAAAAAGATATCTCTAACTTTAAGTTAAGAAAAGGTATGCCAATTGGAGCTCGTGTAACACTTAGAGGAGACAAAATGTTTGAATTCTTAGACAGATTGATTACATCTTCTTTACCTAGAGTACGTGACTTCAGAGGAATTAACGCTAAAGGTTTTGACGGTAGAGGAAATTATAACTTAGGAATTAAGGAGCAAATCATTTTTCCTGAAATCGATATTGATCAAGTAAACAAAATTACTGGTATGGATATCACCTTTGTTACTACAGCAACTACTGATGACGAAGCAAAAAGTTTATTAACCGAATTTGGTTTACCATTTAAAAAATAAATTATGGCAAAAGAATCAATGAAAGCAAGAGAAGTGAAGCGCCAAAAGTTGGTTGAGAAGTATGCTGAGAAAAGAGCAGCTCTCAAAGCAGCCGGTGATCACGAAGCACTTCAGAAACTTCCTAAGAATGCGTCTCCTGTTCGTTTACACAATAGATGTAAATTAACTGGTCGTCCAAAAGGATACATGAGACAATTTGGAATCTCTAGGGTAACTTTCAGAGAAATGGCAAATCAGGGACTAATCCCTGGTGTTAAAAAAGCAAGTTGGTAATTTTTTACTCAATATAAAGATATGTATACAGATCCAATAGCAGATTACTTGACGCGAATTAGAAACGCTTCAAAAGCAGGGCACAAAGTTGTTATGATTCCTTCTTCAAACACAAAGAAGGAAATGACAAAGATTTTGAAAGATAAAGGTTATATCTTAAACTATAAGTTTGAAGAAGATAACAAACAAGGGATGATTAAAATCGCTCTAAAATACAATGGTTCAACTCCAGCTTTCGAAAAGATTGAGAGAATCAGTAAGCCTGGTTTAAGAAAATATGCAAACAAACAAACTATGCCAAGAGTCCTTAACGGATTAGGTATAGCAATATTATCAACATCAAAAGGTGTTATGACAGACAAGGAAGCAAAAAACCTTAATGTTGGTGGTGAAGTTTTATGTTACGTTTATTAATATATTTTAATTAGAGATATAAAATGTCTAGAATAGGAAACAACCCAATTACATTGCCACAAGGAGTCACTATCTCCAAAGGTGAAAACAACACCTTTGTTGTAAAAGGTAAGTTAGGGGAATTAACTAAAACTTTTCATCCTGATATGGATGTTAAAGTAGAAGAAACATCAGTTGTTGTAGCACGTCCATCTGACAGTAAAGAACATAAGTCATTTCATGGACTAACACGTTCTTTAATCAACAACATGATTATAGGAGTTAACGAAGGATTTAAAAAACAACTAGAACTAGTTGGTGTAGGATATAGAGCCAGTAATTCAGGACAAAAACTGGAACTAGCTTTAGGTTTTTCGCACAATGTTATATTTGAAATTCCTTCTGAAGTAAAGGTTGAAACACTTTCTGAAAAAGGGCAAAACCCAACCATTACATTAACGTCAACTGACAATCAATTATTAGGGGTTGTTGCCGCTAAAATTCGTTCACTAAGAAAACCTGAACCGTACAAAGGGAAAGGAATTAAATTTGTAGGAGAACAATTGAGAAGAAAAGCTGGTAAAACTTCTGCTAAGTAATAGAAATAAAAAATAAGAAAATGGCATTTTCAAAAGATTCAAGAAGAAGAAAAATTAGAAAAAGAATTAGAGCAACTATTTCTGGCTCAGCACAGACGCCAAGACTTGCGATATTCAGAAGTAATAAAGAGATATACGCTCAAGTAATAGATGATATTAGTGGTAATACTCTAGCTGCTGCATCTTCGAAAGAGGTTCAGGGAACAAAAATTGATCAAGCTACAGAGGTAGGTAAGTTGATTTCTGAGAAGAGTCAAGCTGCTGGTATTTCAAATGTCGTATTTGATAGAGGTGGTTATCTATACCATGGTAGAGTGAAAGCTCTAGCCGAAGGTGCACGTGAATCAGGATTAAAATTTTAAGAATTTATATACATGTCAAACATCAAAAAAGTAAAAGCAAGCGACATTGAGTTAACGGATAGGCTAGTTGGTATCCAACGAGTGACTAAAGTAACTAAAGGTGGTCGTACATTCAGTTTTTCTGCAATAGTTGTTGTAGGAGACGGAAATGGAATTGTAGGTCATGGCCTAGGAAAGTCGCAAGAAGTTACTGTCGCTATCAGTAAAGCTATTGATTCAGCAAAGAAAAATTTAGTTAAAGTATCTATTCATAAAGGCACTATTCCACATGAACAAGAAGCTAAGTTTTCAGGCTCTCAAGTTTTAATTAAGCCAGCATCAAACGGTACTGGAGTAAAGGCTGGTGGTGCAATGCGTGCTGTTCTTGAAAGTGCAGGTGTTCACGATGTATTAGCAAAGTCTAAAGGTTCATCCAACCCTCATAACCTTGTTAAGGCTACAATGAAAGCATTAACTGATTTAAGAAGCCCTAAGCAGGTAGCTAATCAAAGAGGTGTGAATGTAGAAACAGTTTTTAACGGATAAAAAAATAAACTGATGGCTAAAATCAGAGTAACACAAGTAAAAAGTAAAATCGGACGACCAGAGAGTCAAAAAAGAACAATTTTGGCATTAGGTCTAAAGAAAATTAATCATAGTGTAGAGCACGAAACTACTCCTCAAGTGTTAGGAATGGTAAAAAAAGTTGCTCACCTATTGAAGGTAGAAGAAGTAAAATAATTTAAGTTTTAAAGAAAACTATGGATTTAAGTAATCTAACTCCTGCAAAAGGGTCAATAAAAAATAGAAAAAGAATCGCTAGAGGTGAAGGTTCTAAAAAAGGTGGTACTTCTACAAGAGGTCACAAAGGAGCTAAATCTAGATCTGGTTATTCAAGAAAGATTGGTTTTGAAGGTGGTCAAATGCCACTTCAAAGAAGAGTTCCAAAGTTTGGATTTACAAACCCAAACAGAAAAGAATTCAGAGGTGTTAATTTACACACACTTCAATCTTTAGTTGACAACAAAAAAATAAAAGATACTATTGACTTAGATGTTTTAATTGCAAACGGTCTAGCTCATAAAAACGATTTAGTAAAAATATTAGGAAGAGGTGAATTAAAAGCTAAACTTAATATTACTGTTCATGGTTTTTCCGCTACAGCAAAGTCTGCAATCGAATCAGTTGGAGGTACAGCAACTACTTTGTAACGAATAAATATGAAAAATTTAATCACTACATTAAAGAATATTTGGAAGATTGAGGAACTAAGAAATCGTATCTTAGTAACTCTTGGATTTATCCTCATATATAGATTAGGAGCACAAGTCCCACTTCCTGGTATTGATGCAAGGGTTTTATCTGCTGCCAATGAAGCTAGTGGTGGACCTGATGGATTATTGGGTCTATTAAATTTATTTACGGGTGGTGCTTTTGCACAAGCTTCAATATTTGCACTTGGTATCATGCCATATATTTCTGCATCTATTGTAATTCAGTTAATGGGTATAGCAGTACCTTATTTCCAAAAGTTACAGAGAGAAGGTGAAAGTGGAAGAAGAAAAATCAACAATATTACACGTTATTTAACTATTCTTATTACTGGTTTCCAAGCACCAGGATTTATATCTAACCTTAAGAGTCAGTGGCTTAACAAGCCCATTGAGCTTGCAGATGGAACTATTGGTTATGTATTTGTGAATAACGAAGCTACATTCTTTTTCTCTATCATGTCCATCATTGTTCTAGTAACAGGAACCATGTTTGTAATGTGGTTAGGAGAAAAAATTACAGATAGAGGTATCGGTAATGGTATTTCAATAATCATTATGATTGGTATTATTGCAGCATTACCAGGATCATTATTTGCTGAGTTTGCTACATCATTAGAAAGTCAAGGTGGTGGATTAGTTATGTTCCTCATAGAAATCCTTGCTCTAATGCTTGTGATACTCGTTAGTATATTACTAGTCCAGGGAACACGAAGAATACCAGTCAATTTCGCTAAGCGAGTAGTTGGTAATAAACAATACGGTGGCGTTCGTCAATACATCCCACTAAAAGTTAATGCATCTGGTGTAATGCCAATTATATTTGCTCAAGCTATTATGTTTGTTCCCATTACCTTAGTTGGATTTTCAGAATCAGAAGCATTGCAAGGATTTGCAGCTGCTTTTACTGATTTCGCAGGATTTTGGTACAACCTAGTATTCTTTTTCATGGTTGTAATTTTCACATATTTTTACACAGCTATTACTGTTAATCCAAAACAAATGGCTGATGATATGAAAAAGAATGGAGGATTTATACCAGGTGTAAAACCTGGACGTAAGACAGCAGAGTTTTTAGATGACGCAATGTCAAAAATTACTTTGCCTGGCTCTTTATTTCTAGCATTTGTGGCTATTCTTCCAGCATTTGCTATGCAGTTTGGAGTTAACCAAGGATTCGCTCAGTTTTATGGCGGAACCTCATTATTAATTATGGTAGGGGTAGTGTTGGATACACTACAGCAGATTGAAAGTCACTTATTAATGCGTCATTATGACGGATTAACAAGTACTGGAAGGATAAAAGGAAAGTCATCTGGAATGATGGCACAATAAAACGGATTCGATGATCTTTTTAAAGACCGACGAAGAAGTTGAATTGATAAGAAAAAGTTCTTTACTTGTTGCAAAGGCACACGCCGAAGTTGCCAAAATGATTGAGCCCGGAGTTAGTACTCTAAAACTTGATCAACGTGCTGAAGAGTACATAATGGATAATGGAGGCGTACCAGCTTTTAAGGGATACAATGGGTTTCCGAACACATTGTGTATGTCACCAGACAGTCAAGTGGTGCATGGTATTCCGAATGATGAACCTTTAAAAGAAGGCTCAATACTTTCGGTAGATTGTGGAGTTTTGATGAATGGATTTTATGGTGACTCTGCTTATACCTATGCTATTGGTAGTATAGATGCAGAAACTCAAAAGCTACTGGACGTGACCAAAGACAGTTTGTACAAAGGAATTGAACAAGCTGTTGTGGGTAACCGAGTTGGAGATATCAGCTATGCGATACAGCAATTCGCAGAATCTCATAAATACGGAGTTGTTCGCGAGTTAGTTGGACATGGTGTGGGTGAACATTTACATGAAAGCCCGGAAGTGCCGAATTATGGTAAAAGAGGACGTGGTCCTAAGTTACAAGATGGATTAGTCATTGCGATAGAACCAATGATTAATTTGGGAGTTAAAAATATCCGTCAACATTTAGATGGATGGACAATAACTACCGCAGATAACAAACCTTCTGCACATTTTGAACACACTGTAGTTGTAAGACAAGGAAAAGCGGATATTTTATCAAGCTTTGAATGGATTGAGAAAGAATTGAATAAAAAATAAATATGGCCAAACAGGCACACATAGAACAAGATGGAGTAATAACTCAAGCACTCTCAAACGCAATGTTTAGAGTGGAACTTGAAAATGGGCATATTATTACAGCTCATATTTCAGGTAAAATGAGAAAATTTTACATCAAATTGTTACCAGGAGACAAAGTTAAATTAGAAATGTCTCCATATGATTTAACAAAAGGAAGAATAACTTACAGATACTAAGAAAAATGAAAGTTAGAGCATCATTAAAAAAGAGAAGTGAAGATTGTAAAATTGTTCGAAGAAAAGGACGATTATACGTTATCAATAAAAAGAATCCTAAGTTTAAACAACGTCAAGGTTAATTTTAAAAAATAGTAAATGGCTAGAATTGCAGGTATAGATTTACCAAAAAACAAAAGAGGTGTTATAGGACTTACCTATATTTTCGGTATAGGTTCGACCGTAGCTAAACAGATTTTAGATAAAGCTGGTATTGATCACAGTGTTAAAGTTCAAGACTGGAACGATAAGCAGCTTTCAGACATTCGTCAAATTATAGGTGACGAAATTAAAGTTGAAGGTGAGCTACGTTCTGAAACACAAATGAACATTAAGCGTCTTATGGATATAGGATGTAACAGAGGTATTAGACATAGAGTTGGTTTACCTTTAAGAGGTCAGCGTACCAAGAACAATTCCAGAACTAGAAAAGGAAGAAGAAAAACAGTTGCTAATAAAAAGAAAGCTACTAAATAATCACTGAAATATGGCTAAATCAAATCAGAAGAAAAGAACTGTAAAAGTTGATGCTGTTGGACAAGCTCACATTCAAGCGACGTTTAACAACATTATTATTTCACTAACCAATAATCAAGGTCAAGTAATCTCTTGGTCTTCAGCTGGTAAAATGGGATTTAGAGGTTCAAAGAAAAATACTCCTTATGCTGCACAAACAGCTGCACAAGATTGTGCAGGTAGAGCACACGAAGCAGGTTTAAGAAAAGTAAAGGTATATGTTAAAGGACCTGGAGCTGGAAGAGAATCTGCTATTAGAACTCTCCATAATAATGGAATAGTAGTAACTGAAATTGTTGATATTACACCAATCCCTCACAATGGATGTCGCCCTCCTAAAAGAAGAAGAGTTTAATTTATTAAGCATAAACAAGCAAAAAAATGGCAAGATATAGAGGTCCTCAATCAAAAATTGCAAGACGATTCAACGAACCAATCTTCGGTCCTGATAAAGCATTGGAAAGAAAGAATTATGGTCCAGGTCAGCACGGTAACAACCGTAGATCTAAAAAATCGGAATATGCTGGTCAGTTAGCTGAAAAGCAAAAAGCTAAGTATACTTATGGTATTTTAGAAAAGCAATTTTCTAACTTATTTAAAGAAGCTACAAGAAGAAAAGGTATTACAGGTGAAATTTTATTACAATTGTGTGAAACTCGCCTAGATAATATCGTATATAGGCTAGGAATAGCCCCAACACGAAGAGCAGCAAGACAATTAGTTACGCACCGTCACATAACAGTAAATGGTCAAATAGTTAATATACCATCATTTTCAGTTAACGTAGGCGATAATGTAGCTGTTCGTGAAAAATCAAAATCACTAGAAGTTATTTCTAACTCTCTAGTTAATTCAACTGATAAGTGTGAATATGTTGAATGGAATTCTGACCTTATGTCTGGTAAGTTATTAGTATTACCACAAAGAGAGCAAATTTCAGAAAATATTAAGGAACAACTGATTGTTGAATTATATTCTAAATAATAACTAAAACAAGCTTACTGATATGTCAATTTTAGATTTTCAAAGACCAGATAAAGTATATATGATTGAGTCAACAGACTCACATGGAAACTTTGAGTTTAGACCTCTCGAACCTGGGTACGGTCTAACTATAGGAAATGCCTTAAGAAGAGTATTATTATCTTCTTTGGAAGGTTTTGCTATAACTTCGGTAAAAATAGAAGGTGTTGAGCATGAGTTCTCATCTATATCGGGTGTTGTTGAGGATGTTACAGAAATGATTCTTAACCTAAAACAAATTCGTTTAAAGCAACAAATCGAAGATGAAAACTCTGAGAAAGTAACTGTTCGTTTTGACGGTAAAAATCAGTTTACTGCTGGTGATATAGGTAAAAACCTAGCATCATTTCAAGTTCTTAACCCAGAGCTAGTTATCTGTAACTTAGATAAGTCAGTTAATTTAGAAATGGAACTTACTATCGAAAAAGGTAGAGGATATGTTCCATCCGAAGAGAACAAAAAGGCGACAGCTCCATTAGGAACAATATTCATTGACTCTGTATTTACACCTATTAAAAACGTTAAATTCAGTGTTGAGAACTTTAGAGTTGAGCAAAAAACTGACTACGAAAAGTTGGTTTTTGAAATAGCTACTGACGGTTCAATCCACCCTAAAGACGCTTTAACTGAAGCTGCGAAGATTTTAATTCAGCACTTTATGTTATTTGCTGATGAAAACGTAACTTTTGAGCAAACTGAGTCAGAAAATACTCACGAGTTTGATGAAGATACACTTCATATGCGTCAATTGTTAAAAACAAAGCTAACTGATTTGGAATTATCTGTTAGAGCATTAAATTGCTTAAAAACAGCTGAAGTAGAAACTCTTGGAGAATTAGTTTCTTTCAACAAGTCAGATTTATTAAAGTTTAGAAATTTCGGTAAAAAGTCTCTAACTGAACTTGAAGAAATGGTGCTTGTTAAAGGACTTAACTTTGGTATGGATGTAGCTAAATATAATTTAGATAAGGAATAACATAATGAGACACGGAAAGAAATTTAATCATTTAGGTAGAAAAGCAGCTCACAGAAAAGCGATGCTTTCTAACATGGCATGTTCTTTAATTGAACACAAAAGAATCAAAACAACAGTTGCTAAGGCAAAAGCTCTTAGAAAATTCGTTGAGCCTTTAATCACTAAATCAAAAACAGATACTACTCATTCCAGAAGGATTGTCTTTAGTCATTTAAGACAAAAGGAAGTCGTTACAGAATTATTTGGAGATGTGGCTTCAAAAGTATCTACTAGAGATGGAGGGTATACACGTATCTTAAGAACTGGTAATCGATTAGGTGATAATGCTGAAATGTGTTTCATTGAGTTAGTTGATTTTAACTCAACCTACACAACGGACAAACCTAAGAAAAAGGCTAAGTCAACTAGACGTTCTGGTGGAGCTAAAAAAGCTACTGCTGAAACAGTTGCACCTACTGTTGAAGAGGCTACAGTTGTTGAAGAAACTACAGTAAAATCTAAGGTAGAAGAAGTGTTAGCTGAAGAAACTACAGAAGCTACAGAGGTTACTGCTGAAGAAACAGAATATAATAAAGACAACGCTAAAGAGGAAGAAGAAAAGAGTGAGTAAACTCATTTATTTTCTTAAATACTAATTTCAAAGGGGGTAGGCGTTAGCGTTTCATCCCCTTTTTTTTGATAATTATGAAGATGAAATATCGAAGTAAATCAGATGCTGTTCTTTTACTAGAGGATGGCACTGTGTTTTATGGGAAGTCTGCTGGAAAGGTAGGGACTGCTACCGGTGAGATTTGTTTTAATACTGGTATGACTGGATATCAAGAAATTTTTACTGACCCTTCTTATTATGGTCAAATAATGCTTACTACCAATGCTCACATTGGTAATTATGGTATTCATTCAGAAGAAATTGAATCTGAAAATATGAAAATTTCAGGTTTAATTTGTAAGAATTATAATGTCAATTTTTCTAGACCAGACGCTACTGAATCAATTCAAGACTACTTTGAGTCTGAAGAAATGGTAGGAATCTCAGACGTAGATACAAGATCATTAGTGCGTCATATTCGAGATAAAGGAGCAATGAATGGTATAATTTCATCTGAAACTACAGATTTAGAAGTTCTAAAAGAAAAATTAAGTTTTGTGCCATCAATGAAAGGCTTACAATTATGCGATAAAGTATCTACTAAAGAGCCTTACTTTTTTGGTGATGAGAATGCCAAATTTAAAGTTGCTGTACTAGACTTCGGTGTAAAGAAGAATATCTTAAGGTGTCTTTCAGAAAGAGGATGCTATTTAAAAGTATTCCCTTACAATACACCTTTTGAAGAATTAGAATCATGGAATCCCGATGGATACTTTTTATCAAACGGACCTGGTGACCCTGACACAATGCCAGAGGTGATTGAAAATGTAAAGAAGATAACTTCAACATTATTTCCTGTCTTTGGAATCTGCCTTGGTCATCAAGCCTTAGCTATTTCTGAAGGTATTTCAACTTATAAAATGCACAATGGACACAGAGGGATTAACCATCCTGTTCAAAATTTAACCACTGGAAAGTGTGAAGTTACATCTCAAAACCATGGATTTGGAATCAAAACTGAAGATGTTGAAAATCACCCAACAGTAAAAGCTACTCACATTAACTTAAACGATAATACAATTGAAGGGATTGCAGTAAGCGATAAAAATGCTTTTTCTGTTCAATACCATCCTGAATCATCACCTGGACCACATGATTCTAGGTATTTATTCGATAACTTTATTAACTCTATACAAGAACATAAAAAATAATGACTAAAATAGTTAGCATACACGCAAGACAAATATTAGACTCGAGAGGTAACCCTACAGTTGAGGCGGATGTAACCACTGAAAACGGTATTGTCGGAAGAGCAGCAGTTCCTTCAGGAGCTTCTACGGGAAAACATGAAGCCGTTGAATTAAGAGATGGAGATAAAGATGTTTACGTTGGTAAAGGCGTGTTAAAAGCAGTTAATAATGTTAATACTTTAATCTCAGATGAATTAAAGGGAATGTCTGTCAATAATCAAGCTTCTATTGATAAGGCTATGATTCAGCTTGATGGTACTGAAAATAAAAGCAAGTTAGGAGCGAATGCTATGTTGGCAGTCTCTATGGCTGTTGCAAAAGCTGCCGCTCTAGAAAATAATCAAATGCTATTTCAATACTTAGGAGGTAACGATTCTACTATCTTACCAATTCCGATGATGAACATTCTAAATGGAGGTTCACATGCTGATAATAGTATAGATTTTCAAGAATTTATGGTAATGCCTGTTGGAGCCGACTCATTTAGTGATGCTTTACGTATGGGTACCGAAGTTTTTCATAATTTGAAAGAGGTTTTAAAAAGTAAAGGTTTCTCGACAAATGTTGGTGATGAAGGTGGATTTGCACCAAATATTGGATCTAATGTAGAAGCTATTGAAATCGTATTACAGGCTATCGAAAAAGCAGGCTATAAGCCAGGTGACGATATGTATATTGCAATGGATGCTGCTGCTTCAGAATTTTATCATGCTGAAGAAAATGTATATCATTTTCACCAATCCACTGGAGATAAATTAACACCTTCAGAAATGGTTAGTTTCTGGAAAGACTGGTCAGAAAAGTATCCTATCCTTTCAATTGAAGATGGATTAGACGAGGATGATTGGGATGGTTGGAAACAACTCACCGATGCAATAGGCGATAAAGTTCAACTAGTAGGAGATGACTTGTTTGTTACTAATGTTAACAGACTATCTACAGGTATAGAAAAAGGCATAGCAAACTCTATTTTGGTAAAAGTAAATCAAATAGGAACTTTAACAGAAACAATTGACGCTGTTAAACTAGCACAAGATAATTCTTTCACCTCTGTAATGAGTCATCGTTCTGGAGAAACTGAAGATACTACCATTGCTGATTTAGCAGTAGCATTAAGTACAGGACAAATTAAAACTGGTTCTGCTTCACGTTCAGATAGAATGGCAAAATACAATCAACTCTTAAGAATTGAAGAGAAATTAGGAGACGAAGCGAAATATTTAGGTAAATCATTTAAGTTTTTAAAATAAGATATATGTCAAACAAAGCCGAATTGCACTACAAAGGGAATGTGTACCAAATCCCTGTTATTGAAGGTTCAAAGCAAGAAAAAGCTCTAGATGTAAGTAGACTAAGGGCAGAATCTGGTCTAATTACATTAGATAAAGGGTTTAAAAATACTGGTTCTACCGAAAGCTCTATTACATTTTTGAATGGAGAAGAAGGTATTTTAGAGTATAGAGGCTATTCAATAGAAGAATTGGCTGAAAAATCTAGTTTTGTCGAAGTTTCTTACTTGCTGATATATGGAGAATTACCTACCCAAAGTCAGTTAGATTCGTTTAAATCTGAAATTACGAACCATACTTTAGTTCATGAGGATGTAAAGTCAATTCTTGATGGTTTTCCATCAAAGTCTCATCCAATGGGTGTGCTCTCTTCACTAGTATCATCCTTAACAGCATTTTATCCTATGTCATTAGATCCAAATCGTTCTATTGAAAAGGTAAACGGAACTATTATTCGCTTGTTGGCGAAACTTCCAACATTAGCAGCTTGGAGTTATAAAAATAGAATGCGCCAGCCTGTAGTGTATCCTAAAAACAGTTTAGATTATTGTTCTAACTTTTTAAGAATGATGTTTGCTCTTCCAACCGAAGACTATGAAATCAACCCTGTCGTTGCAAATGCGTTAGATAAGTTATTGATTTTACATGCTGATCATGAGCAAAACTGTTCGACTTCAACTGTAAGAATAGTCGGCTCATCACATGCTAGTTTATACACTTCTGTTTCAGCAGGAATAGCTGCTTTATGGGGTCCGCTTCATGGTGGAGCTAATCAAGCTGTTATAGAAATGCTCGAATCTATTAGAAAAGATGGAGGCGATATTGAAAAGTATGTAGCTAGAGCTAAAGATAAATCAGACCCATTCAGATTGATGGGCTTTGGACACCGTGTATATAAAAACTTTGATCCAAGAGCAACTATTATTAAGAAAGCGGCTGATGACGTATTAAGAGAATTAGGAGTAGATGACCCTGTGTTAGATATTGCTAAAAAGCTCGAAGAAATAGCTTTAAATGATGAGTACTTTGTGGCAAGAGGATTATATCCTAATGTTGATTTTTACTCTGGAATTATATACCGTGCTCTAGGAATACCAACCGATATGTTTACTGTTATGTTTGCTATTGGAAGGCTTCCAGGATGGATTGCACAATGGAAAGAAATGCGTGAAAACAATGAACCTATAGGTCGACCAAGACAAGTCTATCAAGGGCATGTCGGAAGAGAATATGTGTCGATTGAAAAGCGTTAGAATAGATTAATTACAATTACTTTAAAAAAAGGGCTCTTTTAAGATGCCCTTTTTTTATTTTTGTACCATGGCTTACAAGTCTCTAAAAGATTGCATAACAGATTTAGAAAAAAATGGAATGCTCATTCGTATTAAGGATGAAGTAGATCCATATTTAGAGATGTCTGCAATTCATCAATTGGTATTTAAAAATCACAAAAAAGCCATTCTATTTGAAAATGTAAAAGGAAGTAGATACCCAGCTGTATCGAATCTATTTGCAACTCTAGAGCAGAGTCAATTTATTTTTAGGAAGACCTTGAGTTCTGTAAAAGACTTGGTGGGTTTAAAAGGCGACCCTATGTTAGCATTTAAAAAGCCATTAGCCTATGTGTCATCCATTTTCCAAGCTCCCTTAGCCCTGCCTTTAAAAAAATGGACCCATCAATTTGAAGAAATAAAAATAGACGATATTCCTCAGATTCAATGTTGGCCTATGGATGGTGGTCCTTTTGTAACGCTACCTCAAGTATATTCGGAAGATATCGATAAGCCTGGAATAATGAATTCTAATTTGGGAATGTATCGAATTCAATTAGGAGGTAATGATTACGTTCAGAATAAAGAAATAGGCTTACACTATCAAATTCATAGAGGTATTGGAGTGCATCAAACAAAGTCTAATGCCAAGGGTCAACCTTTAAAGGTTAGTATTTTTGTAGGTGGACCTCCATCACATTCATTAGCAGCCGTAATGCCATTGCCAGAAGGAATGAGTGAATTAACCTTTGCAGGTATTATGGGAGGGAGAAACTTTAGATATCATGTTGTTGATGGATATACCCTTTCTACAGATGCAGATTTTGTAATTTGTGGTGAAATAAATGCAGATGATGTAAAAGTTGAAGGACCCTTCGGAGATCACCTGGGCTACTACAGTTTGAAGCATTATTTCCCTGTATTAAAAGTGCATAAAGTATACGCCAAGAAAGACGCAGTTTGGCCCTTTACCATTGTAGGTCGACCACCACAAGAAGATAGTCAATTCGGTGCATTAATACATGACATTACAGATGGAATTATTCCAACAGAAATACCAGGCTTAAAAGCTGTTAATGCAGTTGATGAAGCGGGCGTTCATCCTTTGTTGCTGGCTGTTGGTAGTGAGCGTTATACCCCTTATCAAAAAACACGACGACCACAAGAGCTACTTACAATAGCTAATCATATTTTAGGAAAAGGTCAGTTAAGTTTAGCAAAGTATTTGTTTATAGTTGCCCAAGAAGATAATCCTGATTTGGACGTTCAAAATGAATATGATTTTTTCCAACATTTCTTTTCAAGAGTAGATTGGTCAAGAGATTTACATTTTCAGACAAAAACAACAATGGATACACTAGATTATAGCAGTACTGGTGAAATTAATGAAGGCTCAAAGGTGGTTTGTGCTGCTGTGGGAGAAGAAAAACGCAAGCTATTAACTTCGATATCCGATTATACTTTTCCAAATACTATTCGTCATGCAAAACTAGTGATACCCGGGGTTTTAATTATTGAAGGGGATAATATAGAAAGTGTGAAAGCGGCTTTAGAGCCTATGGACTTAGAAGGAATAGCCCTTATAACATTAGTTGACGATGCTAATTTTGTTGCTGAAGATATTAGCAATTGGTTATGGGTTACATTTACGCGTTCCAATCCAGCTGAAGATATTTTTGGTTTAAATGAAAAAGTGGAGCAAAAGCATTGGTCATGTCGACTTCCGATAATTGATGCACGTGTAAAGCCTCATCACGCCCCATCAATGCAAATGCCAGAAGAAGTTATACTATCTGCAAAAGAAAAATTACAAAAGTCACTATGAGAAAAAAGATTTTACTTTTAGGTTCAGGAGAATTAGGCAAAGAGTTAGTAATAGCTTTGCAAAGATTAGGACAGTATGTAATAGCAGTTGATAGCTATGAGAATGCACCAGCTATGCAAGTAGCACATGAATTTGAAATCATTGATATGCTTGATGGTAATGCTCTTGACGAATTAGTAAATAAACATCAACCAGATTTGATAGTTCCAGAAGTGGAGTCCATTCGTACTGAACGTTTCTTCGATTATGAAAAGCAAGGCTATAAGGTTATACCATCAGCTAAAGCGGCAAACTTTACAATGAATAGAAAAGCCATAAGAGACTTAGCGGCTAAGGAATTAGGTATAAGAACAGCGACATATCGCTATGCTAAAAATTACGATGAGTTGGTTGACGGAGTTGAGGTTTGTGGAATGCCTTGCGTTGTAAAACCTCTGATGTCGAGTTCAGGAAAAGGACAGTCCATAATAAAAACAGAAGAAGATATTCAAAAAGCATGGGATTATGCCATGGAAGGTTCTCGAGGAGATTTAGCAGAAGTTATTGTTGAAGAGTTTATTGATTTTGATTTTGAAATTACCCTTTTAACGCTTACACAAGATAATGGAAAAACATTGTTTTGCCCACCAATAGGTCACCGACAAGAAAGAGGAGATTACCAAGAAAGTTGGCAGCCTATGTCCATGAAAGAGGATGATTTAATAGAAGCTCAAACTATGTCTGATAAAGTAACTGCTGCTCTAAAAGGCTCTGGAATATGGGGAGTTGAGTTTTTTATTGCTAAGAATGGAATCTATTTTTCTGAGTTATCGCCACGTCCACATGATACTGGTATGGTTACTTTAGCTAATACACAGAACTTTTCAGAGTTTGAGCTTCATGCCAGAGCTATACTTGGAATTCCGGTAAATGAAATAAATCTTTTAAAAAATGGTGCTAGTGCCGTTGTATTAGCGAAAGAAAATAACCTTAATTTTCCAGTCTTTAAAGGCTTAGAAAAAGCAGCATTAATACCTAATTCTGATTTCAAAATTTTTGGTAAGCCATCTAGTAGTCCTTACAGAAGAATGGCAGTAGGGTTATCTTATGGAATAAATGAGCCTGTTGAACAATTGGTTAAAAGAGCTAAGCAAATAGCAGGTTTAATAAATATAGATTAAAGCCATTTTTTTTATAATTTAGTGATTTGAGTTATGATATATGACAACTTTAACTTTATTATTCCCACTAGCACCACTCTTTTTTGTTTTAATTGGACTAATTAAAAGAGATAGATTTTACTTCCTTTTAGGTTATACTGTTTTCGCGTTTTTAATAATAGTATCAGAATTCATTTTTTTTAAATCAGATAACAATTTAACCCATTTACTTGTATCTTCATTGTTCTGCGTTCAATTAGTGATTTCTTTCCCAAATAATTTGAAGTATGATGGGACATCTCTGTTTAGATTTCGTTCATATAAAAACTGTTTAATTTTAAGTTTAATTAATAGTGTTGGGATTTTTATTGTTCTAGATAATACTGAAATTAGCATTATGGGAGTAGCGTATCATTCTATATTCGCTGTACTTCCGTTTAGATTTTATTTTCTAACACTATCAAACAGGATATCTCTCTATGAGGCACCTATTAAATAAGAAGTTTTTAGTCTTTAGTTTTACCCAAACTATATCCAATCACACCACACATTATTGCTGTTGATACAGTCGTGATAAGTACGTCTGTAATAAAGTGATCAACGTTTAAGTCACTTGAAGAATACATGAAGAAATTCATGCTTATACTGTATAAAATTCCTAAATATATACCTGCTATAGTTCCGCTTTTAAATGTGCTGATATGAGCCCATTTGCTAAATATTAATGAGAAAATTAAGGAGTAAAAAAGACAACCAACAAATATAAAAGTTAGTGATTTTTCACTTCCAGTAGTCGGATAAATTTCTGTAAAAAGTGTTCCGTAAAATAGCCATCCTAAAAGATAGTAAACTAGAGTTCCAGCGATGGCTGATAATGTAAATGATTTAATGTGCATTTTTTCAAAGTTTTAAGTTAATAAATGAGTTATCTATAAAGAAAATAATCAGTACAGCTACATCAAAAAAATTAAGAGAAAGTGAGGGAAAGAATTTAAAGTTCCTATGGCTAATATATACAAAAAAATAAAGTTAAGATTTAGGCTTTCTTTTTTCATTGAAATGCTTTTTCTTTCCTTTAGAGTGTTTTTTAAATTTTTTTCGTCCACCACCTTTTCTATTGGTGTTGTAAATTGGAGCAGCTTCAAAGCCTGGTGGAAGAGGTTCTTTTTCTAGATTTCGCTCAATCAGATCTTCAATTTGCTTAAATTTCAAGCATTGCTCGCCATTAATGAATGTAATAGCCTCACCTTTACGGTCAGCCCTTGCAGTTCTTCCTATTCTGTGAACATAATCTTCAGCATCATTTGGTACTTCATAATTAATTACAATCTCAATACCTTTTATATCAATACCTCTTGACAGAATATCTGTAGCTACTAAAATTTTAATTTTCTTATTTTTAAAGTCGAGGAGTGCTTTTTCTCTTTCCTCTTGCTCTAAATCTGAATGAATATCCTTAGCGGGAAGACCAGCTTTATTTAAACTTCTGGTTAAATCTTTCACACTTTTCTTCGTTGAGCAAAACACTAAAACATGATTAAGTTCTTTATCTTTCAAAAGCTCTTTGGTTAGAGCAATTTTTTGATTGTCGTGAACCATATAAGCCTTTTGAGTAATTCCTTCAGCTGGTTTTGAAATACTAAGGCTTATGCTTTCAGGTTTTACCAATATCTCTCCAGCTAGTTTTCTTATTTTAGGTGGCATGGTAGCCGAAAACATAAGGTTTTGTCTGCTTTTAGGTAGCTTTTTAGCAATATCCATAATGTCATCATAAAAGCCCATGTCAAGCATTCTATCTGCTTCATCTAGTATGAAATGCTTTACGCCAGATGGATCAAAGTAATTAAATTTCATATGTGCCAATAAGCGTCCTGGGGTACAAACTAATATGTCTGAACCATTTTTAATAGCTTTTTTCTGAGCGTCAAAATCAGAGCCAGTTCCACCGCCATAAATTGGAAATGAAGAAGAATTTGTAAAATAACTAAACCCCTCAATTTGCCTATCAATCTGCATGGCCAATTCTCTAGTTGGAGATACAATGATGGTGTTGATTTTTGATGATTTTCCTTTGCAAAGTTTGTTTAGAATCGGTAATACGAAGGCGGCAGTTTTTCCTGTTCCCGTTTGTGCACAGGCAATCAAATCTTTGTTTTTTAATATAATGGGTATGGCTTTTTCTTGTATTGGTGTGGGTGTATTGAAGCCCATCATTTCTAAGCCTTCTTGAAGTTGAGGTTCAAATCCTAAATCGTCAAATTTCATAATTGTCGTTGTCTTACTGCTTCATAGAGTATTACTCCTGCTGAAACAGATACGTTTAATGACCCAATTGACCCCATCATTGGTATTTTAGTTTTGTGAGTACTGCGTTTTAAATATTCATCAGAAATACCATCTTCTTCTGAGCCCATAATTACAGCAGTAGGGAGTTTGTAATCAGGCTCATAAATCATCTCATCTGTTTTTTCGGTGCAGGCTACAATTTGAAGTCCACTATTTTTTAGAAAGTCAATAGAAGCTTTTAAATTAAATTCTCTGCAAATAGGAACACTACTCAATGCACCAGCAGAAGTTTTCATAGCATCTCCATTGATGGCGGCACTGCCTTTTTCCGGAACAATGATAGCATGAACACCAGAGCATTCTGCACTTCGTACTATGGCTCCAAAGTTTCGCACATCCGTTACTCTATCTAAAATTAAAATAAGAGGATTTTTACCCTCTTCAAATAGTTGTGGGATTATGTTTTCAGTTCTGTGAAAAGTTATGGGGGAGATAAAAGCAAAAACACCTTGGTGGTTTTTTCGAGTTAAACGGTTTAATTTTTCAACAGGAACGTGCTTGTAATTAACACGGTGTTTTTTGACAAGCTCCCATAATTCCGGAAAAATATCTCCTTTAAGTCCTTTTTGGATAAAAAGCGTATCAATTTCTTGACCAGCATGTATTGCTTCAATGATTGGACGAAGTCCAAAAATAGCATTCTCGTATCTAGTTATCTTCATCTTTAACAGCTCGGTCAATTATATTTTGTGGTAGACTCTTTTTTGTTTTTGCACCCAATTGTTTCAGGTTTTCAATTTTTTTGACGATGTTACCATTACCTTCAGTTAATTTGTTCATGGCCTCATCATAACTGTCTTTAGAAGTTTTCAAGCTATTTCCAACTTTAATTAAGTCTTTGATGAAGCCTTCAAATTTGTCATACAATAAGCCACCTTCTTTTGCAATTTCCAATGCGTTTCGTTTTTGGTCTTCTTGCTTCCAAATTGAGGCTACAGTACTTAGTGTAGCTAATAGGGTCGAAGATGAAACAAGTACTATGTTTTTTTCCAAGGCATTAATATACAAGTTGCTATCTTCGTTTAAGGCTAACATTAATGCGGGTTCGTTGGGGACAAACATTAATACATGATCAGGGGAATTTATACCATACAAATTTGGATAGTCTTTATCGCTGAGTTCAATATAATGTCTTTTTAAACTGTCCAAGTGTTTTTTCATGGCTAGTTTTTCTTCGTTTTCGTTTTCTGCATTATAGTATTCAACATAAGCAGTCAACGAAACTTTAGAGTCGATAATAAGGTGTTTATTGTCAGGAAGATTAACTATAAAATCTGGTTTTTTCAATTTCCCTTCTTCATCTTTATATCCGCCTTGAGTAGAGAAGTGAATGCCATTTTTTAAGCCTGACTTTTCAAGAAGAAGTTCAAGTCTATTTTCACCCCAGTCACC
The DNA here is from genome assembly GCA_016779935.1 of Flavobacteriales bacterium. Taxonomy (NCBI): domain Bacteria; kingdom Pseudomonadati; phylum Bacteroidota; class Flavobacteriia; order Flavobacteriales; species Flavobacteriales bacterium. The sequence continues at coordinate 71,960 of JADHMQ010000005.1, read as the reverse complement.
TTGAGTTTTGGAATTTCCCTTTAGTGCGTTGGTAAGGTTAAGAGCATCTTGACTGAGTTTGCTGTTTAACGATTCTAGACTATTAATTTTTTGCATTAAAATGGCATTACGTTCAACGCCCTTTTCATTGGTGTCTTCAACTTTCTTTTTGAACTTTTCTATTTGTTCACTCAAAGGGTTAAGAAGATTGCCCAATTGCTCTTTATTTTGTTTTTTGAATTTTTCAGAGTTGAGTTCTAAAATTTTATGGGCTAAATTTTCAAACTCCTTTGTCAGTCGTTTTTCTATTTCTTCTTTTGAATCTTGACTGTCTTGAAGTTGTTCGTTTAGAATTTTTATGCGTTCATCCTTAGCGCTTAACTCAGACTTTAACTCAATGACTTGCTGGATTAAGTCATCGGTCTTAGCGTCATCACTTTTTTTAGGCTGTGTTCTGTTTTGATACACCAACCATCCAAAACCAATAAATAATAAGATGATAATAAATAACTCCATAATTCGTGATGGCTAAGTTAAGGTTATTATTCTAAGATTAGAACTTTTGTGTTCAGCTTTACAACAGAAAATAATTCAATGATATCTTTATTTCTCATTCTAATGCATCCGTGGGATGCTGGAGTACCTATTTTTCCTTCTTCAGATGTGCCATGAATATAGATATAGCGTTGATATGAATCGATGTTTTTGCCTTTGTTGATTCCGAACTCCTCACCACTGAGCCACATTATACGACTTGTAATATCATCCGTCTTTGAAGTAGTTGTATCATTGTCTATGGTAGCAATCTGTCCATAAAATATTCTGCCAATCATTCTGCCGTTTATAGGGGTTTCAGCTCCATGTTTTTCCTTTATTGAATGTAAGCCCAAAGGTGTTTTATCGCTGTTTTTTTGATTTCCAACACCTTTTTTAGCCGATGAAATTGGGTATTCGCTAATAATACTGTTGTTTTTTATATAAAACAGTTTTTGCTTACTTATTGAAACGAATAATATTTCATCATATGTAGTTCCTTTTTTATCAATACAGTATTGGTTTACTTTCTCAACAAGATCATTATTTGCCGAGCAAAGAAACATCAATAACGAAAGAATTATATGAACCATTGGATTTGAGTTTTATTTTGTTGTTTAAGGATAGCATTTGTTTTGGAAAAATGATTGCAGCCAAAAAATCCCGAATGCGCTGAAAAAGGTGAGGGGTGAGCAGCTGTAAGGATATGATGCTTACTAGAATCAATAAGTTCAGCCTTATTTTGTGCGAAGCGACCCCAAAGAAGAAAAATCAACCCTTTTTTTTCGTTAGAAAGAGTTTTGATTACAAAATCCATGAACTCTTCCCAGCCTTTTTTTTGGTGTGAACCCGCTTGTTGTGCACGAACGGTAAGTGTAGCGTTCAACATTAAAACACCTTGTTTTGCCCAATGTTCAAGATTTCCAGAAAGTGGTATTTCATCACCAATATCATTATTTATTTCTTTAAAAATATTCTTCAAAGATGGGGGTGGTTTAATTCCATCTGAAACCGAAAAACACAGTCCATTTGCCTGATTAGGACCATGATATGGGTCTTGACCAATAATTACTACTTTCGTATTATCAAAAGGGCAGAGGTTGAAGGCTGAAAAGATTTTATTTCCAGGAGGATAAATAATGTATTTCGTCTTTTCCTCAACTAAGAAATGTTTGAGAAGCAAAAAGGATTCAGTCTGAAATGCAGGAAGCAATTTATTTTTCCAACTTGACTCTATCTTTACAGCATTGTTTTTCACATTTCAAAGTTAGTCAATTGGATATTTTTTCAAAATAAAATCGTTAAATTTGTACATTCTTAATTTTACAAAAAATAAAATGAAAAAAGGTATTTATCTTATGGTCTCTTCATTGATGATTTCGCTTTTGATTTCCTCTTGTGGTGTTACAGAACCTTGTCCTAATTATTCTCACTCTGACACTTACAATGAAACTCCAGCATAAATGAATTGGAATTCATTATCAGAAATTAGTCAACTTAGCACTATCAAGACTGACTCGACTTTACCCATACTTATTTTTAAACACAGTACTAGATGTTCAATAAGTAAAATGGTCTTGTCTCGTTTTGAAAGAGAACATGATAATACAGAAATGAAAATGTACTTTTTGGACTTATTAGCCCACAGAGAAATTTCAAATCAGATTTCTAAAGACTTTGATGTAAAGCATGAGTCACCTCAAGTGCTTTTAATCAAAAATGGGCAATGTATAGCTCACGCGAGTCACAATTCAATTAATCAACTTGACCTTTACGAACACCTATAATGTCCGAACAGCAATTCAAAAAAAAACCAAAATGGCTTAGAGTAAAGCTGCCAACTGGCAAGAACTATAAGCATGTTAGAAAGTTAGTCACAGACAATAAATTACATACTATCTGTGAAAGTGGTAACTGTCCCAACATGGGAGAGTGTTGGGGAGAAGGAACAGCTACCTTTATGATTTTAGGTAATATATGTACACGTTCTTGTGGTTTTTGTTCAGTTGCTACAGGGCGACCCCTTCCAGTTGATTGGGAAGAGCCTGAAAAAGTAGCCGATTCTGTAAAGTTAATGGAGGTTAAACACTGTGTTATAACTTCAGTGGATAGAGATGAGCTTCCTGATGGCGGCTCTCTTGTTTGGGTCGAAACGGTAAGGGCTGTACGTCGAAAGAGTCCAGGAACAACTATGGAAACTCTTATTCCTGATTTCAAAGGAATTGAAGAGCAAGTACAACGAATAATTGATGTTGCTCCAGAAATAGTTTCCCATAACATTGAAACTGTCAGAAGGTTAACTAAAGAGGTTAGAATTCAAGCCAAATACGATAGAAGTTTAGCCGTACTTAAACAATTAAAAGATGGTGGTATGCGAACCAAATCAGGTATAATGCTTGGTCTTGGTGAAACCGAAACTGAAATATTAGAAACTATGGATGATTTGCGTTCAGTTGGTGTTGATATAATGACTATTGGGCAATATTTACAGCCTACACCAAAGCATTTGCCTGTTAAAGAATTCATAACTCCAGAGCAATTTGAAAAATTGAGACTGATAGGGCTTAAAAAAGGCTTTCGTTTTGTTGAAAGTTCCCCTCTTGTGAGATCATCTTACAGAGCTGAAAAACATCTTGGATAAATTATTTTGTTGGCATAATAATGTGAACAAAATAATTCGTAAATTTATCCCTCTAAATTTAAAATTTATAAAGAATGAAAAATTTTATTACCACATTATTATCAGTCGCTTTTCTATCATTTTTTGTTGTAGACTCATTCAATACGTCTGAACAAACTTATGTGCCTGTTAATGAAAGAATTGCAGCTCCAAACAAGGGTGCTAAAGGAGCTTTAGAATATCTTCATCGTCTTAAAGCAAACAGTGATGGTGTTGTTCCAGTTGAATCTGTTATTAGTGCAAGAGAAGCAGTAAACAGTAGAAGAGCAGCCAGACAATCGTCTGCCAACACAACACTGTTGTGGACTGAAATGGGTCCTGATAATGCCGGTGGAAGAACACGAGCTATTTTAATTGATAAAGATAATTCTAACTTGATATATGCCGGTGGTGTTTCTGGAGGTTTATGGAAATCTACTAATGGAGGAAATAGCTGGAATATCATTGAAGGAACAGATAGATTGGAATTTTCTGGTGTGGTAAGTATTTGTCAAACTTCCAACGGTGATATATACTTTGGAACCGGTGAAGGAGCTACTTCAAACATGGGAGGAAATTCTAACGGGTCTTCAGCATTTATTGGTGGTGGAATTTACAAATCAACTGATGGTGGAAATTCTTTCACTCAATTGGCTTCTACTGCTCCTTCTAATTTCATTTCTACTGGTTTTGCTTTTTCATCTGTAACAGAACTAGCGGCGCACAGAACAGAGCCAAACACTTTATATGCAGCTACTAGAGGTGGATTAAAATTATCCAAAGATGGTGGTACCACATGGACTACAGAAGCTACTGGAGAATTTTTCGATGTTGAGGTAAACTCTGATAATTCTGTCTTAGCTTCGAAATTTAATACGATATTTTTCTCTGAAGATGGTACACCAGGTTCTTTTACTAGCTTACCTTCAGTTCCACTTACATTTGGTGGTGGGGCTAATGGAAGAATTGAAATTGCTATTGCTCCATCTGATGCAAATTACATTTATGCAATTTATTCTAACCAAGGTGGCTTAGGAAAATACAAAGGCATCTATCGTTCTACTGACAAAGGACAGTCTTGGGAATTAATTTTGCCAGGATGGAGCGGCAACACTCCTCCAGTTTATAACATTTTCAATGAACAAGCAAACTACGCTATGACTTTAGCAGTAGATCCATTGAATAAAAACAGAGTAATTATTGGGGGGCTAGATTTATGGGAATACGAATATGGAGTTGGTATAGAGCCTATTTCATATTGGGCAGTTTCTGATTATTCTAGCTTTTATGTGCATGCTGACCAACATGATATTGTCTTTGATCCAAACAATCCACAACGTTTCTATATTGGTAATGATGGTGGTGTATATAGAACTGATGATAATGGTGAAAATTTCTCTTCAGTTAATAGAGGGTACGGCGTTACTCAATTCTACACAGTAGATTATTCTAGTGATGGTAAAGTAATTGGTGGCACACAAGATAATGGAACACAGTTTGTGGATTTCAGCAATCCAGCATCTAATCTCGCATCCTTTGAAGTTTCTGGTGGTGATGGTGGGTATACTCAAATATCTTACATTAACCCTGATATCTTATTTTGTGAAAGTCAAAATGGTTCTGCAAGACGTTCTGCTGATGGTGGAGAAACTGTAGGTACTCTTGAGAATTTCTTAGGTGATACTATGGCTGGTCTACATGAAACTGCACAAAGTGAAGGTGCAGGTTTGTTTGCAACATTCATCAATCCTATGAATCTTTGGGAAGAGGTTGATCAGGATGGAAACCCTGTTGACACCAGTATGTTTTTTGCAGCTACTACAGAAATTTATACCAGTGCTTCTGACTACTGTGTATATATGACTAAACAAGCGTTAGATTTTAGTATTACTCCAACTTGGTTCCAAGTCACTCCAATATATTCATCTCCAATTGAACGTATTTCAGTAACTGCAGATGGAAATCATATGTTTTTTTCAATAGGTGGTTCTCTATATAGAACCGATAATTTAAATCTTAATTCTGATACTGTTTCTGATACATATCAATTTTTAGATGTAGGCTCAACTGCTGATAATGATGAAGGTGATAATCCAGATGCTGTTGTATCAACTACAAGTATTTCAAGTTCAGGTTTTCAGTACACTATTACTGATATTGCTATAAATCCTAATAATAAAGACCATATCGTAGTAACAGTAGGTGGTTATCAAAATATTACTCATGTATTTGAATCAACTAATGCTACTTCTGCAAATCCAACATTTACTTCAATTCAAGGTAATTTGCCTGATATGCCAGTTTACTCGGCTGTAATTGATGTACACAATTCAGATAATATCATTATTGGTACTGAGTTTGGTGTTTGGTCTACTTCTAATGGAAATAACTGGACGTTAGAGGACGATGGTATGCCTATTGTACCTTGTCACATGTTACGTCAGCAATATTTACCAGGTGAAAACAAAGGTGTTATTTATGTTGGTACACACGGTAGAGGTATCTTCAAGTCATCTAATACTTCATCAATCTTTGACTTCTCAGATAATGGAGATAATAAGCCTATGGAGTTATTATCAATTTACCCTAATCCAGCTGAATCTTTTGTAAATGTAGAGTTATCTTCAGACACAAAAGAATTTGATATAAGTATCATTGATTTGATCGGTAAAGAGGTATATTCTTCATCTAAAACAAACAATTCAAGAATTGATATTTCAACTTTAGAAGCAGGTAACTATGTTGTTATTGTTATCGCTGATGGAAATAAACAATTAGGAAAGTTTGTAAAAACTAAGTAATTAATAATTACATAAAAGCTCTGCTTATTGCAGAGCTTTTTTTTTAATGAAGACTAGAATTGCAATAAACGGTTTCGGTAGAATTGGTCGTGTTTTTTTACGCGCAGTACTAAATAATCCTAATATTGAAGTGGTAGCAATTAATGATTTGGCTAGTGCACATACAATGAGTCACTTGTTTAAATACGATTCTATACATGGTGTTTTTTATGGTGACGTTCAAAGTACTGATGATTCACTTATCATTAATAATCATTCAATTAATTATTTTTCATCTTCCAAAATTAAAGATATCTCTTGGCAGGAATATAATGTAGATATTGTTGTTGAATGTACCGGTCTTTTTAAAGATAGAAAAAGCGCTTCAGCTCATCTAAGATCAGGAGCAAAAAAAGTAATTATTTCTGCCCCTCCAAGTGATGATTCCATTAAAACAATAGTTGTAGGTATAAATGACCATTTAATCGATGATAAGGATATAATTTTATCCAACGCATCATGTACTACAAATAGTGCAGCTCCTTTGATTCAGTTAATTAATCAAAATTATGGCATTGAAAGTGCTTATATTACCACTATTCATTCATATACTACTGATCAACGCTTACATGACTCTCCACATCTAGATTTAAGGCGTGCTAGAGCAGGTGCTACATCAATAGTGCCAACGACTACTGGAGCAGCAAAAGCGTTAACTAAAATTTTTCCCGATTTATCGGATAGAATTGGAGGGTGTGGCATTAGAGTACCTGTGCCGGATGGCTCCTTAACAGATATTACGTGTATAGTTAATAATGAAACGTCTGTTGATGAAATTAATGATTTATTTAAAAAAGCTTCCTCTTCCTCATTAAATGGGATTCTCAGCTATATAGAAGACCCTATTGTATCAGTAGATGTATTAGGAAATACACATTCTTGTGTATTTGATTCTCAGCTGACCTCTGTTATTGGTAAAATGGTGAAAGTTGTTGGCTGGTACGATAACGAAACGGGCTATTCAAACCGATTATTAGACCTAATAGAAAAAGTTAGTAACGTTTAAGTTCTAGCTTATTTCCATCAAAGACAGCATAGCTATTATAGTTCACCCATTCTCCTAGGTTAAAATAGTATGAGCCATTTCCCAAGTCTATTTCAAGAGGTAAGTGTCTGTGCCCAAAAATGAAAAAATCTATTTTTTTTAATTTCAACGTTTCTTTACAAAATTGAGTGAGCCATTCATTTTCACCGTGGAATGTTTCATCTTTTTGACCGTTTGCTATTCTACTTTTTCGAGACCAGTATTCAGCAATGCTAATACCAAGGTTTGGATGTACTCTAGCAAATAGCCATTGACACAGCTTATTAGAAAATATCTTCTTTATAATTTTATATCCTTTGTCGTGTGGACCAAGTCCATCGCCATGTCCAATAAAAAAGGATTTATCATTAATAGTGATTTCCTGAGGCTCTTTATAGATTTTTAAATTGATTTCTTTTTCGAGATAATCAAATACCCACATATCGTGGTTTCCAGTAAAAAAATGAATGGGAATGCCAGAATCACTAATTTCAGCAAGTTTTCCTAATAGTCTAACATATCCTTTTGGCACGGCTTTTTTGTATTCAAACCAAAAATCAAAGACATCACCAACTAAGTAAATAGCTGAGGCATCTTTTTTGATTTCATCAAGCCATTTGACAAAACGCTTTTCTCGCTCTAAACTTTTTTCTTTGTTAGGAACGCCAAGATGTAAATCTGATGCAAAATATATCTTAGTCAAAAATTTCTATTAGTTTATTTCTTAATACTGTACCTCTCAGATTCCTGCTGATAATAACTCCGTTTTCATCAATTAAGAAGGTAGAGGGAATACTTTCGATTCCGTATTCCTTACAAACTGGTGATTCAAAACCTTGTAATTCGCTAAGTTGTGGCCATTTTAAACCATCTTGATTAATGGCTTTTAACCATTCATCTTTGGCCGACGCCGTGCGGCTAGTATCATCTAAAGATATGCCAATTATTTCTAATCCTTTTGGTTTGTATTCTTTATATAACTCTACGATAAGCGGATTTTCTTTTCGGCATGGCGCACACCATGAGGCCCAAAAATCTAGCATTACTACTGAGCCTCTTAGAGAAGATAAGCTAAAGGCTTTGCCGTTTACATCATTTATAGTAAAGTCTGGAGCAATAGCACCAACCGCTGTTTTTTCTAGTAAAAGAACATTTTCTTTGATGTTATTTACCCAAACATTGTTTGGATATTTTGTCTCCAGATTTGTGTAAATTTTCTTGTAGTACTCAATATTGTCTGCGATACTTCCAAGTTGTTGACCTGCAATAAGATTTATAAATAAGCCAGGGTGATTGTCTATAAAACTCTTTATGTTTTCTTTATGGTTTGAAAGTATTTGGTCGTATTGTAATCTAATACGTTCCATAACTATTTGTTCTTCTTCACTTCCAATAGATTTTTGAAATACGGATGAAAGCGAGTCAGTTTTTAGTTTTAATGAACGTATTATTGATAATAGCTTAGAATTACCTTCTACTTCTTCTGAGCCACTGGCTTCATAATCAACTAAAGCAGATGCTTCAGCTTTAAACTCAATAGTGTCGCCTTTGTCAAAAGCAATTAAAGCGTAATTATCTTCATTTAATGATATTCTATAAAAATCTATAGAATCTGTTGAGTAATTAAATGAGAAGGTATTGTTTTCAATTTTACAAGAGTCTATTTTGATAACATCAGTAGGTGTGATTTTCTCCAAGTAAATCCAGTTGTCATTTTCAGCATTTGTTAGTATGCCGTTAATAGTGCTCTTGTTAGACGAACACGCTACAAGAGTAATTGTTAGTATACTGAAAACAAGATATCTCATCATTTTTCTAATGCTTCTCTAACTAGTTTATTAGCAACTTTAGGGTCTGCTTTACCTCTAGATAGTTTCATAACTTCTCCCATAAACAAACCAATAAGTCCTTTTTTGCCAGCTTTATACTCTTGTACTTTTTCGGGGTATTTACCTATTGCTTCTTGCACGAAAGCTTGTAAAGCACCCGAATCACTCTCTTGAATCCAATTATTGTTTTTAGCAATATCTTCTGGATTTGAGTTATTATCTATCATAGCACCAAAAAGTTTTTGGGTAGCTACTGAGTTACTTACTTTGCCATCATCAATGAGTTGTATCAATTGGGCTAGGCGACTTGGAGTAATACTGAAATTAGTCATCTCAATTGCATTTTCATTGAGGTATGATTTTACGCTACCGATTATGAAATTAGCCGCTGCCTTATAGTTTTTTGTGTACTGGCACAATTCATTGAAGTATAGTGCAATTTCTTTTTCTTCAATGATGACATTGGTATCGTATTCAGAAAGACCATAGTCATTGGTAAACTTTATAAACAATTCCTTTGGTAAAGGGGGTAAGGTTGCTTTGACTTTTTCAATATAGTCTTGTTTAACTATTACGGGCTGCAAATCAGGTTCTGGGAAATACCTATAATCGTTGGCATCTTCTTTGCTTCTCATTAGAGATGTTGTGCCTGTGTTGGCATTAAAACTACGGGTTTGCTGTTCTATTATACCTCCGTTTTCTAAAATGTCTATCTGCCTGTCCATCTCATGTTCTATGGCTCTTTTTACATTTCTCAAAGAGTTCATGTTCTTGACTTCAGTTCTGTTACCAAAGGTTTTACTCCCTTTTAGCATTACTGAAATATTAGCATCGCATCTCAAACTACCTTCTTCTAAGTTTCCATCGCAAATATCTAGATAACGGACTAGTTTTCTAACTTCAGCTAAGTATTGATAAGCTTCGTCAGAACTTCTAATATCGGGTTCGGATACAATTTCAATAAGAGCGACACCCGCTCTGTTCAAATCGACCAATGAGTTGAAGGGATCCAAATCGTGAATACTTTTACCTGCATCTTCCTCCATATGTATTCGGGTGATATTGATGGCTTTCTTTTGACCTTCAGCATCTTTTACATATATGGTACCACCATTACATATTGGTGTAGTGTCTTGTGTGATTTGATAGCCTTTTGGTAAATCGGGGTAAAAATAATTTTTACGAGAGTATTCATTGCGTTCTCGTATAGTAGAGCCACAAGCTATTCCCATTTTAACGGCATATTCAATTACTTTTTTATTACTTTTTGGCAAAGTTCCAGGGTGTCCAAGCGTAATGGGACTTGTTTGGGTATTAGGAGCAGCGCCGTATTCTGTTGAATCGTTGCAATAGGCTTTCGTATTGGTAGAAAGTTGAGCATGAACTTCTAAACCTACCACTAGTTCGTATTTATCTCTAAGGCTACTCATTGAATAATTTTGTGTAAATATAATTAAAGTATCTCTTCCAAGCTTTGCTCAATAGCTGCTATGGTTTTATCTAGCAAAGCTTTGGTGTGAGTGGTTGATAAAAATAAACTTTCAAAGGCTGAAGGGGCAAAATAAACACCTCTTTTAAGGACACCATGAAAGAGCTCTTTAAACAAGTCGGAATTGGCATTACAGGCATCGTCAAAGTTATTGACTGCTTCAACATCAAAATGAAAACTAATCATTGAGCCAACTCTGTTAATAGCATATTGAAGCTTGTATGCGTCAAATACTCTTCTTAATTCATGTTCAAAATAAGCCGTGTTTTCCTCCAGTTGGGAATAAATAGAGGGATTTTCATTTAGCTCTTTGAGTAGGGTATAACCACAGCTCATTGCAATAGGATTACCACTAAGTGTTCCGGCTTGATAGATAGGTCCAACTGGTGCTACCATATCCATAATTTCTTTTTTTCCTCCAAATGCTCCTACGGGCAAACCGCCACCAATAATTTTACCTAAAGTGACCATATCTGGAACAATACCATAATGTTCACTTGCGCCACCTTTAGCTAATCTGAAACCAGTCATGACTTCATCGAAAATAAGAACAATATGGTGTTTGTCGCATAAGTTTCTTAAACCCTCTAAAAACCCTTTTTTAGGAGGAATACAACCCATATTTCCCGCTACGGGTTCAAGTATGATAGCCGCAATTTGATCAGGATTTTCGTCAATAATTCTTTTAACAGCATCCAGGTCGTTATAGGGTGCTAGTAAAGTGTCTTGAGCTGTACCTTTGGTTACGCCAGGACTATTTGGTACTCCAAGTGTAATGGCACCACTTCCTGCTTTGATCAGAAAGGCATCAGCATGACCATGATAGTTGCCTTCAAATTTGATAAATTTCTCTCTATTGGTGTATCCTCTAGCTACTCTAATAGCACTCATGCAGGCCTCTGTGCCTGAATTGGTCATTCGTACTTTCTCCACAGCAGGAACCATCTCACAAATGAGCTCGGCAATATCTGCTTCCAATTCAGTTGGTGCGCCAAATGAGGTGGTGTTGTTTGTTGCTTCTTGAAGAGTTTTTACAATGGGCTCGTGACAATGTCCTAATATCATAGGTCCCCAAGAGCCAATAAAATCAATGTATTCTTTATCATCAACATCTGTAAGAATAGAACCTTTAGCAGATTTAAAAAATAAAGGCGTTCCTCCAACTGAGCGAAAGGCTCTTACTGGTGAGTTTACCCCGCCAGGGATAAATAATTGAGCCCTTTCAAAAAGTAATTCGCTGTTATTCATTGTTCAGTAGTTTTGAAGCTTCTTTAGCAAAATATGTAGCTATGAGTGTTGCACCAGCTCGTTTGAAACCAATGAGGCTTTCCATCATGACACTATCGTGGTTGAGCCACCCTTTTTCGCTAGCTGCTTTTATCATTGCATATTCGCCTGATACTTGATATACACTCACTGGAATATCAAATTGAGAACTGACTTGTTTGACCATGTCCAAGTAGGGTGTTCCGGGTTTTACCATTATGATATCTGCACCTTCATCTATATCGTTATCCACTTCGCTTATGGCCTCAGATGAATTTGCTGGGTTCATTTGATAGCTTTTTTTATCTCCAAAACCTGGCTTAGAATCTAGAGCATCTCTAAAAGGGCCGTAAAAAGAAGAGGCATACTTTACACTGTATGACATAATACCTACATGTGGAAAACCTTCATCTTCTAAGCGTTCCCTAATAGCGCCTATGCGACCATCCATCATATCTGATGGAGCAACCATATCAACACCCGCTTCGGCATGTGATAGTGCCATTTCTGCTAAAACATCAACGGTTTCGTCGTTGAGTATTTCTTGACCATCTACAATGCCGTCGTGTCCATGAATGGAGTAGGGGTCCAGGGCCACATCACTCATCAAGTACATTTCTGGAATCTCTGATTTTAATAATCGAATAGCTCTTTGCATCAAACCTTTAGGATTAACGGCTTCTTTTCCCTCATTATCTTTGAGTTGGTCTTCCACTTTGGCAAAGAGTAGTGCAGACCGAATACCTAAATCAAAACAACTTTGAACCTCTTGTATGAGCAAGTCTAAAGAGTAACGATAATAGCCTGGCATAGAAGTGATTTCTTCTTTTTTGTTTTCGCCTTCCATAAAGAAAATTGGAACAATAAAATCGCTAGGATGAAGTCTATTTTCTTGTACCATATCTCTTATGGCATTGTTTTTTCGTAATCGTCTATTTCTATTTTCTGGAAACATAGTACTTAGATTAGACCCAATTTTTTGGGTTTTTTAATACTTCAATTAGTTTTTCTTCTTCACTACCCTTATCTGGCTTATGGTTGTATTCCCACCTAACAGTAGAGGGTAAACTCATGAGTATAGATTCCGTTCTTCCTTTGGTTTTAATGCCAAAATGGGTGCCTCTATCGTGTAGTAAATTGAACTCTACATACCGTCCTCGACGAATTTCTTGCCATACTTTTTCTTCTTCCGTAAAGTTTTCGTTCTTATGTTTTTCTACTATTGGTAGATAGGCTTCAAGAAAGGCGTTACTCGAGTCTATACTGAAATTCATGATTTCTTTCATACTTCTATTTTCATCGGCTTTCTGATAGTCAAAGAAAATACCACCTATTCCTCGGCATTCTCCACGGTGGGAATTATAAAAATAGGTGTCGCACTCTTTTTTAAAGTTGGAGTAATAGCTAGGATTATGTTTATCGCATACACTTTTATTAATTTGATGGAAGTGTTTTGCGTCTTCTTCATCTAGGTAATAGGGCGTAAGGTCTGTGCCACCGCCAAACCAGGCTGTTTTGATATCTCCGTTTTTGTCGTACATCTCAAAATACCGCCAATTTGCGTGAACGGTAGGTACTTTGGGACTCAAGGGATGAATGACTAAGGATAAGCCACAGGCATAAAAACTAGCTTCATCAACTTTAAATTTTTCTTTGAATAAATCTGGCAAATCTCCGTGAACTACAGAGACATTAACGCCCCCTTTTTCAATGACCTTACCATTGTTTAGGATACGCGTTTTACCACCACCTCCACCTTTTCTATCCCATTGATCTTCTACAAATTTTGCCTTACCATCCGATTGTTCTAAGCCCTTACAAATCCGATTTTGTAAATCAAAAATATGCGCTTCGAATGTTTGTTTGATAGACATTAGGCTGAATAATTTTTTATGGCATTGATGAATACCTTAGCATTTTCAACGGGCACGGTAGGTAAAATTCCATGACCTAAGTTTGCAATGTATTTGTCTTTGCCAAATCCGTCAACCATTTCTTTAGCTAGTCGTTCAATTTTATCGTGTGGGGCAAAGAGCCAAGCTGGGTCGAAGTTTCCTTGTAAAGTAATATTTGGACCCGCTAGTTTTCTCGCTTCTTGAGGGGTCAAGGCCCAATCTACACCAATTGCATTTGATCCTAATGCCACTAAGTCTTTGATGGCGTACCATACTCCTTTAGCAAATACTATGGTAGGTGCACCACTGATGTTGTCAACGATTTGTTTGATATAGGGTAGAGCAAACTCTTGAAAATCTTGGGGCGATAGTAAACCTGCCCATGAATCAAAGATTTGTACAGCTTGTGCACCTGCTTCAATCTGAGCGTTGAGATAAGCGATGGTGGTGTCGGTTATTTTTTGAAGTAAAAGATGAGCAGCATCTTTCTCGGAATGGCAGAAGGCTTTGGCTTGAGAAAAATCTTTAGAGCCCTGACCTTGCACCATATAGCATAATATGGTAAATGGTGCGCCAGCGAAACCGATAAGTGGAACTTTACCATTGAGGTCTTTTCGTGTGAGTGTCACCGCATCCATAACATAGCCTAATTTTTGGTGAACATCAGGGACTTCAATGGCTTCAGCATCTTTGAGATTGTTAACCGTTTGTGGAAGAAATGGGCCTTTGCCAGCTATCATTTGCACCTCGTAGCCAAGGGCTTGTGGTACGACCAATATATCTGAAAATAATATAGCTGCATCTGTTCCTACTTGGTCGATGGGCATTATGGTAATTTCAGACACTAACTCCGGAGTTTCGCAGCGTTCGAAAAAAGAATATTTTTCCCTTAAAACACGATAGTCAGGTAAAAATCGACCGGCTTGACGCATCATCCAAACGGGGGGTCTTTCTACTTTTTCACCATTCAATGCTCTAAGTAGGAGGTCGTTCTGTAATTCTGGAAAATCGTGTTTCATTTAAAATAGTTTTTTGCAGTTTCTACTAGACTTTTGGGCGTAGTAGTTTTACTAGTTATGCATTGCTGTCCTTCTTGTTTTAAAGCATGTGCAGTCGTTGATCCAATAGCGAAACAGGGTAAATTATTGAAACCACCGTTTTGTGCCAAAGAATGAACTGCACTTGGACTCATAAAAGCTAGTCCATCAATACCGTGCAAATTTAAGGTTTTATTGAGATTTTCGGTCTGATATACTACGACTTCTTTGACTTTTATCTTGTGAGATTCCAAATGTTGAGGTAATTCATCTCGTCTTCTATTGCCACAGATAAAAATCACTTCTTTTTCACCCTTTTCAATAACGACTTTTGCTAGCTCTGAGGCAGTTGCTATTTGTGGGATTATTGCTGAAGGGATAAGTTCCGCTGTTTTTGGTCCAATAGCATACACTGTTTTAGGGAATGAAATTTCGTTTGCTAACAGTATTTCAACAGCTGTTCTGCTGCTAAATATCCAAGGTTTATTAGAGTCTAATTCTTTGATGTTGAATGGAATAGCTGTGGTACGAATAAGTGCATTAGAACTTACTTTTAGGGATTTATCTGTATTTAATTGCTCTAGATTTTGTGAAGATAAATCATTAAGAAAAAGAAGGTGCTTAACTGTATTTTTCATTTTCTGCTGATTCAATCAGTTTGAGAGCTCCCTTTGCTAAAGCCATGTCGGCAGCTTTTTGGGCTATGGATTGAGCATTGGATAAGTCATCTTTTAGGTCTATTTCAATCTTTTCTTGACCATCTGTACTCACAACAATTCCTTTGAAGGATAAGGTGGTATCTGATATTGTTACGAAAGCTCCAACAGGTGCTGAGCAGCCTCCATTTAAAATATTTAAAAATGACCTTTCAATACTTGTGCACAAAGCTGTTTGCTTATGATTAAGCTCGTTAATAATTGTTTTTATCTGTTCGTTTTGAGTGTGACAGATTACAGCTACTGCACCTTGTGCTGGGGCGCATACCATCCAAGGCATTTCTTGATTAATTTCGTTTTCAAGCCCTAGTCGAATTAGTCCTGCGCTGGCTAAAATGGTGGCATCCCAATCACTATCTTTTAGTTTTTGAATACGAGTGGGGACATTTCCTCTAATATCTACCATTTTGTGGTGAGGATATTTACTTAGCCATTGTGCTTTTCTTCGGTTACTACTAGTGGCAATAACGGCATTTTTATTGTCTAAAAAATCCAATCCTTTTCTGCAAACTAGGGCGTCCGTAGGGTTTTCTCTTTCAAGAATTGCTCCAACAAATAGGTTTTGTTCAAGTTCGGTTGGAATATCTTTAAATGAATGTACGGCTATATCAATGCTTTTGTTGAGGATAGCATCGTCGAGTGTTTTGGTAAAGACGCCTTTTCCACCCATCAAAGGAAGGGGAGTGTCTAGGATTTTATCTCCTTCTGATTCTGATAAGATAAGTTCATATGTATGTCCAAGCTGAGATAATTTTTCGGCAACATGATTAGTTTGCCAAAGAGCTAATTTACTTTTACGACTACCTATCTTAATATGCATTTAATCAATTTTATACATTTCTCGCATAATTTCTAATATATCTTCGTCATTGCGATACCTTTTTCGTAAATATTCAATGTTTTTACTGGATATTTTTTTTACTATGCTATCGATTAGGGGTTTTATGCGTTCTAATTCTTCTTTGTGATACTGACCTTTGTATTTGTCAATTTCTTCATTTTTTAGGCTATCGAAGGATTTTTTTAAATTTTTTATGGTAGGTCCTAAGGTGTGTAATTTTGACCAATCTTCAAATTCTATTTTGTGAAGGTTAATTATGGTCTTAGCTTTAGGGATATCTTTCTTTCTTTTATTTAGTGTTTTATCGGCTTCAGCATTAAGTTGATCTATATCGACTAATTCTATTTTGTTTGATGCAGTATTAGGGTCAATATTTCTTGGAACTGATAGGTCTATAAATAACTTTTCAGTATGTATTCCTTGTGTAATTTCCTCTGTGATGGTGTACTGTTTTGCGTTAGTAGCGACTACTACTACATCGGATTTGTTTATTTCTTCTTGTAAAGATTCTATTGGGGCAAATCTCACTTTCTGCAGCTCTGCTATTGCTTTAGCTTTTTCTGCAGTTCTGTTGATAATGGTGATTTCGGCTTTAGTCTGGCTATTTAAATTTTCTAGTGTCCGTTGTCCTATTTCGCCTGTGCCAAAGACGAGAATTTTCTTCTTGTCTTTGAGATGTTCTGTTTTTTGTCTGATTTTAAGGACTGTAGCATGAGCAACTGATGCCGCGCCTTTACTTATTGTAGTAAACGATTGTACTTCTTTGTTGGCTTGAAATACAAATTGCAATAACCTATCCATTTGGCTATTGATACATGCATTTTTCTTAGCTAATTCAACGCCTTCTTTGACCTGAGAAAAAATTTGTAAATCGCCTAAAATTTGCGAATCAATTCCGGTACTGACTTCAAATAAATTTTGAATGGCTTCATCGTTTTCTAGCACAAAGCCATATTGCTCAAAATTTTGTTGATGATTACCACTATAGTGAATGAATTTTTCTTTCAGTTGGTGAATGTTGATGTTCTGAGCAAATACTTGAGTTCGGTTACAGGTAGAAACTGTAAATGCAGAGCCACCTAGGGACTTTAAATCGTTGATGAATTCTAATGACTGTTGTTTGTCTATGCTGAATTGTTCTCGTATCTCTAAAGGACAATTCCAATGACTAATACCAACGCTGTAAAATGAACCTTCCATTCTGTTTTATATGCTTCGTTTTACTATCATTTCTTTCAAACCTTGTACAAAACTATCGGAAGAATTTAGACTTTCTACTAATTGTACTTTCTCTCCACCGAATTCTTCAAATAACTCTTGATATTCATCACCAATTTCAATGGTTGTTTCTAGGCAGTCTGCCACAAAAGCAGGTGAGAAAACGAGTATTTTCTTGGCACCATTTTTTCCTAAGTCTTCAATAATTTTGTCTGAAAAAGGTTCAATCCATCCTCTTCCTAGTCTTGACTGAAAGCCTACACTGTAATCCTCTTTTTTAAGCTTGAATCGTTTGGCTAATTGAATAGCTGTTTCGTAGCAGGTAGCTTTGTAACAAAATTGATTGGCTTCAGTAACGCCTTGTTCACAATCGTTATCTTGACATAAGCCCTCGTCATACACTTTATCAACATGCCGTTCGGGAAGACCATGAAAGCTAAATAAGATGTGATCGTATTCTTTAAAGTTGTGCTTGTTACCTTGTTCTTCAAACCCTTTTAAATAAAATTCATGGTCGTAAAATTGGGTAACAAAACTTAGTTCAGGAATAACCCACCATTTTCTTATTACATCCATGGCTTCTTCAATAACAGAACCATTGGTTGCAGAGGCATAATGGGGAAATAGGGGTAGTATAATAATTTGCTCAAAGTTTTTATTCTCCCAACTTTCCAATGTTTTTCGGAGTGAAGGGTTTTTATAACGCATGGCATATTCTACATGATATTCTTCGCCTAGCTCTTCTTTGAGTTTATTCGTTAAATCATCCGTGTGATAAACAATAGGAGAACCTCTTTCAGTCCATAGTTCTTTGTATACTTTAGCAGATTTTGGCGCTCTAAAAGGAACAATAATGCCATTTACTAGTATCTTTCTCAGAAGCCATGGGATGTCTATTACTCTTTTATCATTTAAAAACTGAAACAGGTAACTTCTTACATCACTAGTTTTTGGGCTGTCAGGAGTTCCAAGGTTTACTAGAAGAACAGCTTTCTTTTTTGTCATAGTTTAATAATATGTGCAAATTTAAGAAATTCGAGCTCCATTTCATTGTATTTTATTCAAATTTTAATAAATTTATTTCGATATAATCTGTAATTATTCAAATTAGTGTTTTCTTATTTTTTTTGTATTAATTCGAGCGATTTCTTTGATGAAACGCTATTATAACCGGATGAATAGAAGTTTTTGTTCGATGACCAATTCTTTTCTATTATTTATGTGTTTTTGATAGCTGCTAAATTCGTTTGTTGTTTTATGAATTATCGTGTTTTAGATTTACACAATGACTATTGGGTTAGGTTGATAATAGTTCCTTTACTAGGCTTTTGTGTGCCGTATTTAACGAACATTATTCCAGATGTTAATCTCCAAGATTCTTTTATTTGTCGTCATCCCTCAGTATTTACAGTGGTAGTTGTCGTTATTGTGTTTGAACTGAACAGATATGTTGTTAAGATGTACGGAGACGTTTTTGCTTCAATTAATTTTCATCCTGTTAATAGATTGCTATTAAAATTTATTTTTCTTATTTTTTATAATTACTAATTTTGGAAGATATTATTGGGCAATTAGCTCAGTTGGTTTAGAGCACTACCTTGACAGGGTAGGGGTCACTGGTTCGAATCCAGTATTGCCCACTTACAACGCCCCCTCATTCTCTAGTAGATTGAGGGGTTTTGTTTTTTCCCCCAACATATTCCTAACAATTTAAAAAAAGTGTTTTGTTTAAGTCATAATAATGTATTAATCAAGTATAATCTCTGTTGTAAATTTCATTTCCTCAAGTACGATTTGACTTTCAATATCGTTTATGTTTGGAATAGATGACAATTTTGTAATCAAAAAATCTTTGTATTCTTCAACTGAACTCATTCTTATTTTTGCCATAAAATCATAAGCTCCAGAGGTGTGGTATAGTTCGCATATTTCATCATAGGATAAAATACTATTAACAAATTCATTTCTTTTAGTATGATTATGTTCTTTAATTGTAATGTTAACAATAATAATTATTTTAACTCCCAATTTTAATGGGTCTAAAATTGCAGAATAGTTTTTGATTATACCATCTTTTTCCATTTTTTTTATTCGTTCATACACCGGAGTAATACTTAATCCGACATTACTAGCGATTTCTTTTATCGAAAAATTAGAATTTTGTTGTAAATATTTCAATATTTTTTTGTCAATGGCATCCATACAGCAGAAAAAATTTCTTTAAATCAATATTATAAAGTTTTAAAAAGCGATTTATTTTTTAAATATAACAAATTACATTAATATTTACTTAAATATATATAAATTAAATTAATTACTTCTAAATAATTTTAATTTGTAAGTATAATTACAATTAAATTAGTTTTATATATGAAGTTTTTATTTTTTAAAAATGACCCCTTAATTAGTAAGCTTCCGCTATACTTTCCAACATATGAAATTATTGGATTAGATTATCGAATATTTTTTGAAGATAATGTTGAACCTAGTTATTATGCTGATTTTTCTAAGCATGCGGATGCTATGGAAATTGATAGCGTATTTATTTTTAGAAAATTTAAAGTTGATAATGACCCTCTCATTGACCTAATTTTAAAAGCAGATTTTTTAGGACTTGACGTTAATCAGTACTTTCTCAATAAAGGTATTGACAAGGTTAATACAGATTTTCAATCACACATCGATTATGTTGATGCAAATAATATGCTTATAATATCGGATAAAATTTCTGGTTCACAATTTGATCAATTAATAGAGGTATTGATAGCTACAAAAGATATGTATAATAAATTTTATGACAATGATTAGAAAGATTATTCCTTTTTCTAAACTGGATGGTAGTTTAAAACAAGAAGTTCTCAGAAAACTTTCTGAAAATCCTCAAAAAATTGAAGTCAGCTTTAAGGAGCAAAAGTTACAAGCTGTTTTTCTTAATAAGGTTGACATCCAGTACCTTATTCCACTCGATTTAGCCAATGAAGAAGTTAATAATTTTGATGAGGATGATAACTTTGAAACAATAGACGATTTAGATATTTCAGAATTGTAATGAAGACAACCTATATAGATTGGATTTATCAAAACTTCGACTTTCCTCAGTCACCTTTTACTGTAAAAAATAATCAACTTCATTTCAATGATATAAATTTAGTTGATCTTCATAAAAAATACGGCTCTCCTTTACGTGTCAGTTATTTACCACTTATTAAAGAACGTATTATACAGGCAAAAAAGGGTTTTAAACAGGCTTTTGAGACACTTCATTACAATGCTGATTATCATTATGGATATTGCACTAAAAGTTCTCACTTTTCATTTGTTATTGACGCCATTTTAGAGGAAAATTGTTTTATTGAAACTTCTTCAACTTTTGACATTGATATTGTAAATAAACTTTATGATACTAACAAAATAGATGTAGATCATTTGATTATTTGTAATGGATATAAGACAGAAACCTATCTATCAGCCATTGCTCATTTAGCCAATAAAGGATTTAAAAACATTACTTTAATTGTTGACGATTATCACGAACTAGAGTTCATAGAACCTCTACTCAATAATACTCTTAAAATTGGAATTAGAATAGCTACTGACGAAGATCCAAAATTTGAGTTTTATACGTCGAGGTTAGGGGTTAGAATTGATAAAATACAACAATTCTACTTGGACAACATTCATGATTCACAAAAATTTAGTCTTGAGTTGTTACATTTTTTCATAAATGCTGGTATAAGAGACACTTTACATTATTGGAATGAACTGCATAAATGTATGGAATGTTATTTGCAGTTGCATCAACTTCAACCATCTTTAAAAGGCTTAAATTTAGGAGGGGGATTTCCAGTCAAAAATTCGTTATTAGACAATTTTTCCTATGACTACATGATTTATGAAATTGTAAAAGCCATTCAAGAAAGTTGTGATAGTAAAAATGTACCTTATCCTAATTTATATACAGAATTTGGCTCTTATACCGTAGCAGAATCGGGATTTATACTATACCAAGTGCTTGCACAAAAAAAACAAAATGATAAAGAGCGATGGAATATAATAAACTCTTCATTTATTACGACCTTACCCGATACTTGGTCCATTAATAAACGTTATATAATGTTAGCCATTAATAATTGGGATGAAGAATATGAAAGAGTTTTACTTGGAGGAATTACTTGTGATGGAGACGATTACTATAATTCAGAACAGCACACCAATGCTATTTATTTACCTAAGTACGACCATTTAAAACCCCTATTGATTGGTTTTTTTAATATGGGTGCCTATCAAGAATCAATTTCTGGTTATGGCGGGATAAAACATTGTTTAATACCTTCGCCAAAACATATAATTATTGACAAAAACCATAATATTAAGGTTTTTGCCGAAGAACAAAATGCCAATCATATGCTAAAAATATTAGGTTATTAGAATGAATACTTTTGCAGGAATACCGTCAGAATATGCTCAGCTAAACAGCGCTCGAGCAATTATAATACCCGTTCCATATGATGTCACGAGTACATGGATGAAAGGAGCCGATAAGGGACCACAAGCCTTGCTCGATGCAGCATTGTATTTGGAGTTGTATGATATAGAAACACAGCAGGAAACCTATAAACATGGTATATTTTTGTCAAAACCAATACCTATTTTAAGTAATCCAACATTAACCAACAACAATATCTATCGATTTACACAAAACCTACTTAAAGAAGATAAGTTATTAGCTTTTTTAGGAGGCGAACATTCTGTATCCATAGGAATATTACAGGCTTTCAAAAAAAAATATTCTAATTTGAGTGTGGTTCAATTCGATGCTCATGCTGATTTAAGAGAAACATACGAGGGATCTGAATACAATCACGCTTGTGCTTTACATTGGGCAAGCAAAAATACGGATTTGCATCAAATAGGAATTAGAAGCATGGATATCTCTGAAAAACAATGGATGAATATGGATAAAGTGATCTTTTCTCACCAGATTTCAGAAGATTACAATTGGAAACAGTTTAGTCAAAAACTCCATGATAATGTCTATATTACAATTGATCTTGATGCTTTGGACCCTAGCATAATGCCAGCTACTGGAACCCCTGAACCTGGAGGAATGAGTTGGCAACAACTCATTGGAGCAGTAAAAGCTATTAGCCAAAACAAAACTATCGTTGGTTTTGATATCGTTGAGCTATGTCCTAATCCAAATTATAATCATGCTAATTTTACAGCAGCAAAATTATTGTACAAAATATTAAGTTTCATTTTAAACAAATAATATGAGTATTAAGCAATTTATGAATACGCACTTTAAGCATTTTAATGCCGCATCAATAGTTGATGCCTCAAAGGGATATGAAATGGCATTGGCTAATGGAAATAAAATGATGATTACTCTTGCTGGTGCTATGAGTACGGCCGAAATAGGTATTTCCTTAGCTCAAATGATTCGTCAAGACAAAGTGCATATCATCTCTTGTACTGGCGCAAATTTAGAAGAAGATATCATGAATTTGGTCGCTCATGATTTTTATAAAAGAATTCCCAATTATAGAGATTTAACCCCTCATCAAGAAGAAGAATTGCTTAATCAAGGTCTAAACAGGGTAACTGACACATGTATTCCTGAAGAAGAGGCTTTTAGAAGAATACAAACACATATTTTTGAAATTTGGCAGCAAGCTCATAGCGACAGTGTTCGAAAGTTTCCTCATGAGTTTATGTATGACCTTCTGATATCTGGCAGTATGGAGAAGTACTATCAAATCAACCCTGAAAATAGTTGGGTTTTGGCAGCTGCCGAAAAAGGAATTCCAATACTCGTTCCTGGATGGGAGGACAGTACTCTTGGAAATATTTTCACCTCTTATTGTATTAAAGGCGATCTCAGCACTTCTACCATGAAGTCGGGTATTGAATATATGCAGTGGTTTGCCAATTGGTATATCAATAATTCTCAAAATGGTATAGGGTTCTTTCAAGTAGGAGGAGGAATTGCTGGAGATTTTCCTATTTGTGTTGTGCCTATGTTGCATCAAGATTTGGAAATGGATGATGTGCCTTTATGGACTTATTTCTGTCAAATATCAGATTCTACTACAAGTTATGGTTCATATTCAGGAGCAGTGCCCAATGAAAAAATTACTTGGGGTAAGTTGGGGGCAAATACTCCAAAATTCATAGTTGAGTCTGATGCTTCAATAGTTGCACCTTTAGTCTTTGGTTGGATTTTAGATTTATAGATTTTGCAAACTTTATAATCTCTTTAAGTTAAACTTTTCAAAAATTGTTCGAAATAAGAACGCTTTGGTCCACATAGCCTAATTATTATCACGACATAATGAGTGAGTTTACAAAGCAAAATCTTCGTGCTAGTTTCAAAGTTTTTGTTGTATAACTTGCTAAACAGACATTCTTGCCTTAGCAGTTATTGACTGGTCGCAGAAATCACTTTCAAGAAATTTGAAATAAGCGGTAATAGCAATCATTCCAGCATTATCAGTGCAGTAGGAAAAAGGAGGGATATAGGTTTTCCAGTTATGTGAAGTTTCCATTTCTTTTAGTCTAGTCCTTAATCCAGAATTTGCCGATACACCGCCGGCAATTGCAATTTCAGTGATACCTGTTTCTTTGCTAGCCTTCTCTAGTTTTTTCATCAAGATATTAATGATGCTATGTTGAATTGAGGCACAGATGTCATTCCTGTTTTCGCTAATAAAATTTGGATTTTCTTTAGTCTCCTTATTAATGAAATACAAGATACTTGTCTTAAGTCCACTAAAACTGAAGTTTAGCTTATCTACTTTTGGAATGCCAAAGGTGTAGGCGGTAGGGCTTCCATCCTTAGCATATTTATCAATTAGTGGTCCGCCAGGGTAGGGTAAACCTAAAAGTTTAGCCGATTTGTCAAATGCTTCACCAGCAGCATCGTCTATGGTTTCACCTATTAAATCGAAATCAAGGGTATCATTGACTTTTACTATTTGAGTATGTCCACCAGAAACGGTTAGACATAAAAAAGGAAATTTTGGGGGATTACCGTTACCGTCTTTATCCTTTATAAAGTGTGCTAAAATATGCCCTTGCATATGGTTTACGTCTATTAGTGGAATATTATTTGCTAAAGCGAAAGATTTAGCAAAGGATACGCCTACTAATAATGACCCTAAAAGTCCAGGTCCTCGAGTAAACCCTACTGCAGAAATGTCTTTTTTATTAATACCTGACTCTTCAATAGCTTGATGTACTACTGGTATTATATTTTGCAGGTGAGCTCTGGAAGCTAACTCAGGGACTACGCCTCCATATTTTTCGTGAACTTTTTGATTTCCAATTACGTTGGATAAGATTTTACCATCTTTGATGATGGATGCACTGGTATCGTCACATGACGATTCAATGCCTAATATGATAATTGGTTTACTCATCATTTAAATTAGGCAATCGGTGTCCCATCTTATCTCTTTTGGTTTTAAGATAAAAGGCATTGTGTTCGTTGGATTCAATCTCGAGGGCAATATTTTCAACAATTTCAAGGCCATATCCAATAAGTCCAGAACGTTTTTTAGGGTTGTTGCTCATCAATTTTATTTTATGAACGTCTAAACTTCTTAAAATTTGGGCGCCAACACCATAATCTCTAGTATCTGCTTTGAAGCCTAATTCTTCATTAGCTTCAACGGTATCCCTTCCTTGCTCTTGTAATTTGTAGGCTTTTAGCTTATTCAATAGGCCAATTCCTCTACCTTCTTGATTCATATAAACAATAACGCCTTTGCCTTGTTTTTCAACCATAGACATTGCGGCTTCCAGCTGTGGCCCGCAATCGCATCGGCATGAGCCAAAGATATCACCAGTAATACAAGAGGAGTGAACTCTAACCAATATGGACTCATCTTCTTCCCATTCACCTTTAACTAATGCTAAATGGGTTTGGTTATTAGTAACTTGACGAAAAGCATGAAGTTTAAATTCGCCAATTTCTGTAGGTAGATTTACATCAATTAGCTTTTCGATAAGGCTTTCATTCTTGATTCTATAGGCAATCAAGTCTTTTATAGTGATGATTTTTAATTGATGTTTATTAGCTATCAATTTTAGCTCTGGAAGTCTAGCCATTGAGCCATCTTCATTCATTATTTCAACAATAACGCCAGCGGGGTATAGACCTGCCAATCGTGCTAAATCAATTGCAGCTTCTGTATGTCCAGCTCGGCGTAGTACACCACCCTTTCTGGCTTTAAGAGGGAAAATATGTCCAGGTTTACCTAATTCGCTTGGACGTGTATTAGGGTCTACAAGGGCTTTTATAGTTTTGGATCGGTCGCTAGCCGAAATACCTGTAGTACAACCGTGACCGATAAGGTCAACAGATATTGTAAAAGGAGTTTCGTATTCGGCAGTATTTTTACCCACCATTAACTCTAAACCAAGTTCCTCACAGCGGTCTTCTACAATAGGGGCACAAATAAGACCACGCCCATGCGTGGCCATAAAATTTATCATTTCAGGGGTTACCTTATCGGCTGCTGCCAGAAAATCACCTTCGTTCTCTCTATCTTCGTCATCAACAACGATGACTACCTTTCCAGCTTTGATGTCCTCAATAGCTTCTTCTATCGTATTTAGCATTACGAGTAATTTTGGTGCAAAGATAAGCTATTAGAGAGAAAAAAATAAAAAGTGATTAGTCAGTTTTTCTAGTCCATGTAGAAGTTTTTCCAATGAATGGAAGACTTATTAAATAACCTTCGAGCTCAAGAGTATTCTTATTAACTAGAGTGGCAGTTCCACCGTATGTTTTGCCATTAGAAGGCTTGTATATCTTCCCATCTTCCCAGACATTATCTCCTTTATATACAAAATCTTGCATAATTTTTAGCCCCATACGTTTTCTGCTTCTTAAATCCTCATCTGGATTTTCTTTATCTAACTTTGGATTGCCCTTACTGTCATTAGGCTCTTTCATCCATGTGGTTTTCCCTGAAAAAGAATCTCCTTCAGAAAATATAGTTACAACAGCGTCTTTATCAGCTGTATACCACTCACCCAAAATAGCATCAGATTGAGCAAAAGTTGATAGGCTAAATAATAGCCCAAATAATAAAGTTATAGATTTCATAATGTACTTGTTTTTCAGGCAAGTTAAGATTTTTATTTGAGGAATCAAGGGTATAAAAAAAAAGCTACCCGAGTATTTCTACTCGGGCAGCCCCTTAAAGCCATGAAAAAACTTACTTCCCTCTCCCTAATGGGAACAACAAAGATATATAAACTTTTATTTCTGTTTACTTAAAATCGAAAAAAAATTATAAATTATTTAAAGGGTGATCATATTTATTGCGGATGTATACTAGTACTCTAGATTCGGCACATAATTCATTGTGTATGTTAAACACTTTAATAGTATGCCATACTTCATGTTTTTCATTTTCTTTTAATGCAGTAATAGCATTTTCGATGTCATTTTCGCTTAGTTTAAAATCCATATGTAAATTTGATGTAGCTGTTTTAATATAATCTATCTCAGCTTTTTTTATCCAAATTAGCATCGGTATATTTTTAGAGTTGAATATTTGCCAATACATGACGGCATAAAATGGGTCTATTGCGCTGAATATACTCCCTCCAAAAATTGATTTCTGAATATTTTTATTGAGCCATGAGTATTTTACAGTAACTCTTAGGTTTTTAAATTCCTCATCGGCTTCGGCTATTTTTATTCTGTTTACTAATAGGGGCGGAAATAAATTCATTGCCCTTTTCAACATTTTTGAACTGTATCTCCTTCTCGGTATCCTTACATTTGACATAGTAGTGCAAAAATAGATGTTCTTAAGATTCTTTTGGTAATTTTGTGTTATAAACTGCAAATGATGAATAAACCCTTAATATTAGTTTCAAATGATGATGGTATTTCAGCTCCAGGAATACGCGCACTGATTGAGGTGGTGAGAGAAATAGGTGAAGTGGTTGTAGTGGCTCCTGATGGTCCGCAGTCTGGAATGGGACATGCAATAACGCTAAACTCTACTTTGAGGTGTGATCAAATTCATATTGATGATGGACCACAAACTGAGTATGCGTGTTCTGGCACACCTGTTGATTGTGTTAAATTAGCTGTAAGTACAATATTGGATAGGAAGCCCGATTTGTGTGTTTCTGGAATTAATCACGGTTCGAATTCATCTATTAATGTAATATACTCTGGTACAATGTCGGCAGCTGTTGAGGGGGCTTTAGAAGGTATTCCGTCAGTAGGCTTTTCACTTTTAGATTATTCGCATGATGCAGATTTTTCAGCTTCTAAAGAAGTGGTGAAATCTATTGTGAATAAGGTGCTTAAGAAAGGTCTGCCTAAGGGTAGTTGTTTGAATGTAAATATTCCAAAGCTACCTTACAATGAAATTAATGGGTATAAAATTTGTAGACAAGCAGATGCAAATTGGGTAGAAGATTTTGATGAGAGAAAAGACCCAACGGGAAGGACATACTATTGGCTTACGGGTTCCTTTCAAAACTTCGATAAAGGAAATGATACGGATGAATGGGCGTTAGCAAATGGGTATGTGTCAGTAGTGCCGGTAAAGTTTGACATTACAGCACATGAGACCATACCGTTCTTAAAAAAATGGGAGTTATGATTAGAGAATCCTTATTTTGGAAAGGGAGTGTATTGGGGTTGATTATACCAACTTTGGCATTCGTTGTATATTCAAATATTAAAATGGATGGCGATATGTTTGCCTTGTATTATCAGTTAAAGGCTTTGGACATACATATTCATGTGTTGAGTCTTTGTACCTTTCTAAATCTCATTCCATTTTTAATTTTTATAAGGGCAAATCGAGAGAAGCCTGCTCAAGGAATTTTGATGACTACAATAGTTTTAGCGCTATTCATTTTAATCAATAAATTATTGTTTTGACAAACTATTACTTCATAGTTGGAGAGGCATCAGGAGATTTGCATGCTTCAAACCTCATTAAAGAACTTGTAAAGCTTGATGAGAAAGCATCTTTTAAAGGTTTTGGTGGGGAACGCATGCAAAAGCAAGGATTAGAGCTTACTAAGCATTATAATGAAATGGCTTTTATGGGGTTTTGGGAGGTCATTAAAAATCTATCAGCTATTAGAAGAAATTTCAAACAAGCTAAAAAAGAGTTGCTTGAATTTAATACTAATGTATTAGTCCTTGTAGATTACCCCGGTTTTAATATGAGGATGGCTAGCTTTGCAAAACAGTACGGAATTAAAGTGGTTTACTACATTACGCCACAGGTATGGGCGTGGAAAGAATCACGTGTCAAAAAGCTAAAACGTGATGTAGATTTGCTATTGCCCATTTTGCCTTTTGAACAAGCGTTTTTCGCTAAACACAATATTGACTCCACCTTTGTAGGGCATCCTCTTTTAGATGCTTTCAAGGATGTTGACAGTAGGAGTGTGGAGTCAGATAAACCCATCATAGCACTTTTACCAGGTAGTAGAAAACAAGAAATTGGCGCCTCACTTCCAATCATGATGAAAGTGGTAGAGTCCTTTGAAAATTATCAATTTATTATTGCTGGTGCCCCCTCTATCTCAGTAGAGTTTTACAGAAAAATTACGGGTGATTCTTATATCCCAATTCTTTCCAATCAAACTCATGCTCTATTGAAGGAGTCAAAGGTTGCTATAGTTACGTCTGGCACAGCCACACTAGAGGCTGCTATACTCAAAGTACCTCAAGTAGTATGCTATAAAACATCTGCTTTTTCCTATTTCTTCGGTAAGCTTTTGGTGAAAGTAAAATTTATTTCATTAGTCAATTTAATAGCTAACAAAGCGGTCGTTAAAGAACTAATTCAAGACGATTTTAATACTGAAAATTTAGTAAAAGAATTACAATTTCTTTTAGATAAAAAGAACACTTTAAAAATCATTGATGACTATAACGAAATTATTGATAATCTTGGAAGCGAAGGGGCATCAAAACGCTCAGCTAAAGCTATAAGTCTAGTTTAGTTTTAGTATTTTGTGGCTTTAAATAAAAGCCATGCATTTTTGGAATTCACTTCCTTTATTCCGCCTTGTAATACCCTTTATTTTTGGGATTATTTTTTCATACTCTCTGTACACTCAGTGGACTTATCTTCTCATTCCTTTTTTGTTAGTGCTTTTAATGATTGTTCATTCTTTCGTTAAAAGTTTCAGTTTACGTTGGCTTTTTGGAATTATCTCCTCATGTTTATTAGTTGTGTTTGGACTGTGTATAGTGCAATATTCTTTGGATAAAAATGAAGATTCTTACTTTGCTCATTTTTTAAATGATGATAGTATACTATTGGTTGAGTGTATTGAGGAGCCTATTGAAAAAGAAAATAGCTTTAAAGTTTTATCAAAAGTTATTTCAGTTGATAATAAGCCTACAAAAGGTGTTTTATTAATTTACTTAGAAAAAAGTATAGACTCTTTGAAATATGGGGATAGGATATTAATATCATCAAAGCCTAATGAGATTCAGTTGCCCTTAAATCCTCAGCAATTCAATTATAAAAAACATCTTAATGTCAGAAATGTTACTCATCAAGTTTATATTTCTTCAACTGACTTTAATCTACTAAATGGTGCGTGGGGTAATAAGATTATTAAGTGTGTAAATAATATTCGTAATAAACTCGTAGCTATATTATCTCAAAGTGAATTGAATAGCAATCAATTGTCGGTATGTACAGCTTTACTTTTGGGAGATAAATCAGAAATGAGTCAAGAGTTAAAGCAAACATTTAGTGAATCGGGTGTAATTCATGTTTTAGCTGTTTCAGGGCTTCATGTGGGGATTATTTTTCTTTTGATAAACAAGTTATTGATGTTTATGAATAAAAAACAGATTTTAAAATTACTAAAAGTGTTAATTCTGTTGTTTTGCCTTTGGTCCTATGCTTTTATTACTTCTTTAAGTCCATCCGTAATGCGAGCAGCAACCATGTTTAGTTTTATTGCAATAGCAGATGTCATGCAAAGGCGAACAAATATTTACAATACTCTAGCGGCTTCGGCATTTTTGTTGCTTATTATAGAACCTTCCATGATTTTTGAAGTAGGCTTTCAATTATCGTATTTAGCTGTTTTGGGAATTGTGTCTATTTATCCTAAAATTTACCCTCTTTTACTTTTTAAATCAAAATGGATTGATGCACTTTGGCAATTGATTTGTGTTTCTCTGGCAGCCCAAATTGCAACTTTTCCTTTAGGGATATATTATTTTCATCAATTTCCTAATTACTTTTTATTGGCAAATATTTTAGTTATTCCTCTAATACCACTTATTATATATTTTGGTCTTTTCTATCTATTGATGTTTGATTATGCCTTTGTAAGTGAGCCAGTTTTACTTATTCTAAAATATTTTCTGAATATTTTATTTGTTATTTTAGAGGGTATACAAGAATTACCCCAAACAATATCTTCATTTTTATTTTTGCAGGCTTATGAGGTTGTAATTTTTTATGTTGCAATTGGCTTTTGCTTGTTATTTATTTATTTAAAAAGTTCAAAATATTTAATATTATCACTACTGTGTATTGTTCTTATGCAATTTTCTCATTGGAATGGACAAAAAAATCGAGAGAATAGGTCGCAATTAGTATTTTACTCTGTCAATAAGCATACTGTGTTTGGTCTTGTAGAAAAAGACAAAGCTCTTTTCTTGGCAAATAGTGAATTAATTAACAATCAAAAAAGTCAAAAATTTAATTTACATAATCATTGGGCATTCCTTAAGCTAAATGAGAGAGAGCTTGTAGATTTAGACTCTAATATTCAAAGTCAATATGTTTGGAAAGAACAGTCGCACATTCAACTAGCAAACCAAAAACTACTAATAGTTGACCATAATTTTGAATTGAAGTCTATAGATAATCCAATAAAATTAGACTACTGTATCTTGTCTGTTGACTTTCCTGTTACTAATATTTTAGAGGCTTATCAGCCAAAAACTATTATCATTGACTCTAGATTGCCATATTATGTAGCACGTAAAATAGAAGATGAATGTAATGCGCTTCAATTGAGGTACCACAATCTTAAAACAGATGGTGCTTTGGTGGTAAATTTGATGAACTAGATTTTACCCTCTGTCATTTTCATTATGTCGTTTTCTAATGCTGTTGCTTTATCAATAATAGCTTGTCCTTTCTCAATAATGTCGTTTACAAATAGCTTGTCCTCACAGTCGCCACAATTGATTTTTACATTCAGAAATGCTCCTCTAACAGCCGTTCTAGCACATAAAGCACCAACTGCAGCATCTGTAACAGAATTTGGGTTTCCAATGTCTGCCATAGCCTTCATAACCTGCATAGAATCATAAGCTGTTTCCATTACTTTAAATGGTGTGAGTATAGCAAACTTTGTAGCATCTTGGATGGCTTTTTGGCGTAATGCTTTTTCTTCAACACTATCTTTTGGAAGTCTAAAGGCTTCCATAATTTTATTGAATGCATTGGTGTCTTCGTCTACTAATCTTAGCAACTCATTTTGGTATGCAATTCCTTTTTCAGCCCAATCTGAAAACTCTTCCCATCTATCATCCCAACCTCTTTTGTGTGCTGATAAATTAGCTACCATTGTACCTAGTGCAGCACCCATAGCGCCGCAATAGGCAGAGATAGAACCACCGCCAGGAGCAGGGCTTTCACTTGATGTTTCGTTAGCAAAATCTACTAAGTTCATGTCAACCAATTGCTTAGTGGTGCCCTCTAGCATATATTCGATTACTCTTTCTTCTAATATGAATGGAGATAATTCATCAAGACCAAGTGATTTTACTGCAATCTTCATGATTTCTTTTTCAGAAATACCTATAGAACGTTGTTGTTTTTTTAGAAAATGCACTCCGGCATCTATTAATACCTTTTTCGGTACTAAACCAACTAATTCAGAGCCAGTAACTCTTAAACCTCTAGCTTGTGAGCGTTCACAAGTTTTATCAAAAACCATGTGAAGAGGTGATACATTAATATTAGTGAGGTTGTATGAGATTTGTGCTACTCCATATTCTTCAATAAACCAACCAATACCTTTGACGTGTTTGAATAAACCTGGCTGTCTGATGGGTTCACCATTTTCGTCTTTTAGTAATTTTCCGCCTGGATTATTATTTTCTCTTAAAAACCGTCCAGCTTCACGTATATCGAAAGCAATAGCGTTTGCTCTTCTGGTAGAAGTGGTATTAAGGTTAATGTTATAAGCGACTAAAAAATCCCTGGCTGATATAGCAGTTGCTCCAGAACGAGCCACTGAATCGTTAAATTCAGCCGGTCCAAAGTCAGGTTTCCAGTTAGTATCAACAAGCTTTTGTTTTAAGCCCTCGTATTCTCCAGAGCGACAGTTTGCTAAATTTCTTCTTTTCTCTTCATTTGCTGCATTTTCATAGCAGTAAACAGGAATATTAAGCTCATTGCCAACACGTTCGCCAAGTGTGTGTGCCCATTTGGCCGTGTCTTCCATAGAGATATTAGCTATTGGCACAAGTGGACAAACGTCTGTAGCCCCCATCCTAGGATGTTCTCCACTGTGCTTGCTCATGTCAATTAAAGATTGAGCTTTTTGTATGAGTAAGAATGCAGCGTCGATGACTTGTTGAGGTTCACCAACAAAAGTGATGACAGTTCTATTAGTAGCTTTTCCAGGATCTACATTCAGTAGTTTTACACCATCTATTGTTTCAACAATAGAAGCAATTTCATTTATTTTTTTTGTGTCTCTTCCTTCAGAAATATTAGGAACACATTCGATAAGTTGTCTTTTCATTGTGTTAGGATTGTAGTTGTCCGTTAATCATTATTTTATCAATATGCTGATGCCCAAAAGAATAAGGTATAAAAACATATGAGCTTATTGGTTTGGTAATAAATAGATTTGCTTTTTTGCCAATGGCGATGCTTCCTAATTCTTTGCTAAGCCCCATAGCGTAAGCAGTATTAATAGTTGTAGCGTTGATTACTTCTTCTGGAGTCATTCCCATCCGAATACAGCCTAAAGAAGCTACAAAATTCATGTTTCCACTAGGACTAGAACCTGGATTGTAGTCTGTAGCTAGAGCAACAGGCATTCCTTCATCCATTATTTTTCGTGCTGGACCATAAGGGATACCTAAAAAGAATGAGCAAGAGGGTAGGAGAGTAGGCATGCATTTGCTGCCTTTTAAAGCATTAAAGTCGTTGTCGTTCATTATTTCTAAATGGTCTACAGACAAAGCGTCGTGCTTAACACTAGCTTCTACACCACCTAAAATAGTGAACTGATTTACATGGGTTTTAGGAATTAAACCCCATTTTTTTGCTTCTGAGAGCAAGCGTTCAGTGTCCTCAACTGAAAAATACCCCTCTTCACAGAATATATCAATGTACTCTGCTAAATTTTCCTCAGCTACACGAGGAAGCATTTCATTTATGATTAGATTAAGATAATCTGATTTTCTATCCTTAAACTCTTGCGGGATAGCGTGTGCACCTAAAAAAGTAGCTTTTATTGTTAGCGGACTTAATTCATTTAATTTTCTGATGACTCTTAGCATTTTCAGTTCAGCATCTACAGTAAGCCCATATCCACTTTTAATTTCTATAGCACCTGTACCCATTTTCATGATTTCATTGGCACGTTTTAGGGCGCTTTCTAATAGATCTTCTTCAGAGGTGTTTTGAAGTTTTTTTGCAGAGTTTAAAATACCACCACCTTTGGCAGCAATTTCTTCATAAGTGGCACCTTTTAGGCGTTGTTCCCATTCGTTTTCTCTATTCGCTGCAAATACTAAGTGGGAATGACTGTCACAATAGGAGGGAAAAACCATACCATCATTAGCATCTATTATCTCAGTATTATTCCAGTCATCAATGCCAGTCCAATCTTCCATGCTTCCAAAATTAGAGATGATGCCATCCTTAATTTCAATGTAACCATTTTTTATAGTTTCTAATTGAGCCATATCTTTGCCTGCGACCCATTTTCTAATCGAATGTTCAACCTGAACAATCTCTTTTATATTTTTAATGACTGTTATCATGTGTTTAAATATCAAGCGAAAATACAAAAATAGACCATTTATGCCTGCTTGTAATTTGCTTATATTTGTAGAATATGAATTCAATAGGACGATTATTTCGTTTGACAACTTTTGGCGAATCGCATGGCGATTCCATTGGGGGGATTTTAGACGGTTGCCCTGCAGGTTTATCTATAGACTTTGATTTTATACAGTCAGAACTAGATAGAAGAAAGCCAGGTCAGTCTGCCATTACTACTGAACGAAAGGAAAGTGATATTGTCCACTTTCACTCTGGTATTTTTGAAGGAAAAACAACTGGAACGTCAATTGGCTTTAGTATCGTCAATTCAAATCAAAATTCTAAAGATTATTCTCATCTAAAAGATTCTTACAGGCCTTCTCATTCAGATTTTACCTACTCTAGTAAATACGGTTTACGAGATTACAGAGGAGGAGGGCGTTCTTCGGCTAGAGAAACTGCCAATTGGGTAGTTGCTGGTGCATTAGCCAAGCTTTTACTTTCTCAAGTAAAAATAAATGCTTACGTTTCTTCAGTTGGTCCAGTATTTATAGATAAAAACTACAGTGAACTTGATTTTTCTAACATTGAAAATAATCATGTTAGATGCCCTGATGAAGAAACAGCTCAGAAAATGATAGAACTAATTGAGAATATGAAGTCTGAAGGAGATACTGTTGGTGGCGTTATAAGTTGTGTTGTTCAGAACGTTGGAATTGGTCTTGGAGAACCTATTTTCAATAAACTTCATGCTAATCTTGGTCATGCGCTCTTATCCATAAATGCAGTTAAGGGAGTAGAGTTTGGGAGTGGTTTTTGCTCTTCAGAAATGAGAGGTAGTGAGCATAATGACTTGTTTAATACAGATGGAACTACCAAAACTAATCGCTCAGGAGGTATTCAAGGTGGAATAAGTAATGGAATGGACATTTACTTTAGAGTTGCTTTTAAACCTGCGTCAACCATTATGCAAAGCCAACAAAGTATAAATAATACTGGTAAAGAAATAACTTTAGATGCAAAGGGAAGGCATGACCCATGTGTTGTGCCAAGAGCGGTGCCAATAGTTGAAGCAATGACGGCTATGGTTCTTGCAGATTTCTATTTGCTTAACAAAACTTCTAAATTATAATTAATGAAAAAACTGGCTCTACATTGGAAGATAATTATCGGAATGGTATTGGGTGTTGTTTACGGTTTGGTGGCTGTAAAATTTCAATGGGTTGATTTTACTGATTCTTGGATTAAACCATGGGGAACAATCTTTATTAATTTACTAAAACTAATTGCCGTCCCTTTAATTTTGGCATCATTGATTAAGGGGATAAGTAGCTTGAGTGATGTGTCCAAATTATCTAGAATAGGGGGTAAAACAATAGGTATTTATTTAATGACAACCTTGATTGCAGTTACTTTTGGTTTAATTCTTGTGAATGTTGTTCAGCCCGGAAAGTCCTTTTCTGAAGAAAAAAGAATTGAACTTAAAGAGCAATACGCTTCCAATGCTGCTTTAAAAATTCAATCAGCTGAAAGTGTGAAAGCTGAAGGTCCTCTTCAGTTCTTAGTAGATATTGTACCTAATAATTTCATTCAGGCTGCAGGTAATAATAGAAATATGTTACAAGTGATATTTTTCGCTTTACTGTTCGGAATTGCTATGGTGATGTTGCCTAAAGAAAAAACATCTACGGTTAAATCATTTTTTGATGGAGTTAATGACATTATTCTTCAGATAGTAGACTTAATAATGTTGGCAGCTCCTTATGGAGTATTTGCCTTAATTGCTGGTCTAGTGGTCGATTTTGGTGGTTCTGCCGAATTATTTAAAGCCTTAGGTATCTACTCCATTACAGTTGTTATAGGTTTATTATTAATGATTATGTTAATTTATCCTCTCGTCTTACGTCTTTTTACGCAGATTAATTATTTTGATTTTTTCAAAGGCATTGCTCCGGCACAAATGTTAGCTTTTTCTACAAGTTCAAGTGCGGCCACATTGCCAGTGACAATGGAACGGTGTGAAGATCATCTAGGAGTTTCTGAAGAAGTTTCATCCTTTGTTCTTCCATTGGGAGCAACAATAAATATGGATGGAACATCTTTGTATCAATCGGTGGCAGCGGTATTTATTGCGCAAGCCTTTGGTTATGATTTGGATTTAGGACAGCAAATGACAATTGTATTGACAGCTACCCTAGCGTCAATTGGCTCAGCTGCTGTACCTGGTGCTGGTATGGTAATGCTTGTGATTGTACTTAGTTCTATAGGTATCGACCCTGAAGGCATTGCTTTAATTTTTGCTGTAGATAGGATATTAGATATGTTGAGAACTGTAGTAAATGTTACAGGAGATGCTACCGTAGCAACAGTTGTTGCTGCGACAGAAGGTCAGCTTAAAAAAGTTACTGATAAAGAATTAATGAGCTAATGAGATTATTACTATTGTTAATGTGTTGTTCAACACTGCTTTTTTCTCAAGAAAATTGCAGTATTGAAGTAAACCCTAACCCTAAAAAAAACTACAAGAAAGCTAAGCGATTGGCTGAAGACCGTCGTTTTTCTGAATCAACGAAATATCTTAAAAAGGCAATTAGTGACCAGTCTGATTATGCAGACGCTTATTACTTACTTGGTAAAATTTATTTCCTCAAGGAAAATTTTGAAAAGGCTAGAGAGAATTTTGAGCTAGCAATAAAGTATTGCCCAATGTATTCACCATCGGTTTATTCATCATTAGCAGAGATTAATTTTGATAATAAACAATTTCAAAAATCAATTCAGTATTATGAAAATTTTTTGCAATTTATGGGTGTTGACGAAGAGAAAAAAGCGGATGCTAGAAAACAGATTAAGTTAGCTGCATTTTATCATGAAATATATTCTAACCCAGTGCCTTTTAGTCCGACGCCAGTGTATGGTATTTCTACGTCTAGTGATGAGTATTTATGCGCTATGTCTCCAGATAATGAAACCTCTTATTTCACAAGGCGACATACCAAGCAGAAAGTAGGGATGCTGAGGCCGGAAACGGTTGAAGAATTTACGTTTTCAAAGCTTCAAAATGGACAGTTTCAAAAGGGCGTTGAAATGCCATACCCTTTTAATATGAGGAAGAATGAAGGGGGACCATCACTGTCAATAGATAATAGAGAGCTTTACCTTACTGTGTGCTCTAATGAAAAAGGCTATAATAATTGTGATATTTACTACACCTATATGAAGTATGAGAATTGGACAGAGCTTCAAAAGTTAAAGTTCCCAATTAACAAGCCTTATTGTTGGGAGTCTCAGCCTACCATTTCATCCGATGGCAAAACACTTATTTTTAGTAGTATAAGACCTGAAGGTAAAGGAGGAGCAGATTTATACAGTGTTACTAAAGATAATGAAGGGAATTGGGGCGAAATAGTTTCTTTACCCATTAATACAGAAGGGAATGAGAAGTCACCCTTTCTGCATCCAGATAGTGAGACTTTATACTTTTCGTCTGACACTCATTTAGGTTTGGGGGGATTAGATATTTTTTA
The DNA here is from genome assembly GCA_016779935.1 of Flavobacteriales bacterium. Classification (NCBI taxonomy): domain Bacteria; kingdom Pseudomonadati; phylum Bacteroidota; class Flavobacteriia; order Flavobacteriales; species Flavobacteriales bacterium. The sequence goes on along the minus strand of JADHMQ010000005.1, from coordinate 34,064 downwards.
CTGTAAAAAGGACAGTGCTGGCAAATGGTCTAATCCAATAAATATTGGTTATCCAATAAATACCGAACAAGACGACCTTGCTTTTTTTGTAAGTACTGATGGAAAAACAGCTTATTTTTCTTCGAATAAATTATCAGGCGTTGGAGGATGGGATTTATACCAGTTTTCTTTGTATAAGAAAGCTAGACCAGAAAAAATCATGTTTTTAAGAGGCGAAGTGAAAGGAGAACATGATGAGATGTTGTTTGATGCGATTGTTGAGGTAAAGTCTATTAAAACGAATAAGGTGCAACAGATTGAAGTTAATCAAGAATCTGGCGAGTATGTAGGAGTAGTTACAGTCGATAATGATGAAGATATAATAGTTACGGTAAAGAGTAAAGATTATGCCTTTAATTCCCAGTATATATCTTCGGAGAATATTTCCTCAACACCTCAAGATTTTAATTTTGATATGCAAGCCATTGAAGAGGATAAGGCTTTTAGAATTAATAATATCTATTTTGATTCAGATGCTTTTGAGTTAAATGAGCAAGCAAAAATTATCCTTAACAGTTTTATAGATTTTATGGATTTCAACTCTACTATTGAGGTGGCTATACATGGTCATACGGACAATATTGGTGACGAATTGTCCAATCAGGAGTTATCAGCCAAAAGAGCAAAACAAGTTCATGACTACTTAATAGATGGTGGTGTTCCTGGTGAAAGATTAACATACAAGGGGTATGGTGAAAGTAAATCACTAGTACCTAATGATTCAGAAGAGAATAGGGCCGTCAACAGAAGAACAGAATTTTATGTGGTGAAGAAATAAAAAAAACCTGCAGAATGTGCAGGTTTTGGATTGATAAGAAATATAATTATTATTTTCTCTTTTCTTTAATTCTTGCTTTTTTACCAGTAAGTCCTCTTAGATAGAATATTCTAGCTCTTCTGACAGCACCTTCTTTGTTTAGTTCAATTTTCTCAACAGCTGGTGACGATATAGGGAATATACGCTCAACACCAATACCATTAGAAATTTTACGAACCGTAAACGTCTGGTTGTTCATGTGACCTTTTCTTTGAATAACTACACCTTTAAAAAGCTGTGTTCTTTCTTTTTCACCTTCTTTAATTTTGTAGTGTACGGTAATAGTATCACCAGCACTAAAATTAGGGAGGTCATCACCCTTTAAAGTTTCATTTTCTACGTATTTTATCTGTTCCATTGCGGTAATGATTTATTCGCTTTCCCAAATGGGTTTGCAATATTACGATATAATTTTAAATAAAGACCTCTTTTTTTTAGTAAAAAAATTGAATCTAATCTAATAAGTCGGGTCTTCTATCTTTAGTTGATTTCATCGCTTGTTCATGTCGCCATTCTTCAATTTTTGGAAAGTTTCCTGAAAGTAAGATTTCCGGGACTTTCCAAGAATTGTATTCAGCAGGTCTAGTATAAACCGGTGGGGCTAGCAGATTATCTTGAAAAGAATCGGTTAAGGCTGATGTTTCATCAGAAATTACGCCTGGAATAAGTCTAATAATACTGTCGCATAATACAGCAGCAGCAAGTTCGCCGCCAGTAAGCACATAATCGCCAATTGAAATTTCGTGAGTAATTATGTGATCCCTAATGCGTTGGTCTACACCTTTGTAGTGCCCGCATAGAATAATGATGTTTTTGAAAGTAGAGAAGTGATTTGCAATTTTTTGATTTAATCTGTTCCCGTCAGGTGTCATATAAATAACAGCATCATAATCTCTTTTGTTTTTTAATTTGTCAATGCAGTCGGCAATAGGTTGAATACACATTACCATACCGGCACCACCACCAAATTGATAATCGTCAACTTTATTGTGCTTGTCTGTTGAATAAGAGCGTATGTCATGAAGTTTGATTTCAACAATATTTTTGTCAATTGCTCTTTGCAAAATCGAATGCTCAAAAGGGCTTTTTAAAAGCTCTGTATGTATACTTAGTATATCAATTCTCATGCCTCAAATTTACAATAAATACAGTTAGGGTGGTGATATTCTTTAGACTTAAAAATCAATATTTTTTTATACTGACAAAATGTCAAAACAAATTTATATAAAAATTAAAATCAATATTATATGTAATTTATATAAAGTTTTAATATCTTATCTTTTTTGCTAAATATAGTGTATTATAAAATACTTTGAAGATGTAATTTTTCATATAATTTAACTTTTGATAAATCATTATTTATGCTTACTTTCGTATGATAGTTATCATTAACTTTTTAAAGCCATTTAAATCATGAAAAAATTATTTCTTATCTCGTCATTGTTGCTAAGTATGACAATGGTCTTTTCTCAATCTGCCTATATTGGTGCTTGGGAACGCACAGACGCTTCAGGTAATTTAGAATACTTAGAATTTGATTCTGACTCTATGTATATTTTCACGTATAGCTCTCCCATATCGTGTTATCTCGTGTCATCATTTTCTTGTTCTGATTTAGGTGGAGGTGTAATAGGTGTAATTGTGTCTGGTAATACCGTAAACATGCCTTATACAGTAACTTCCTCAGATATTACCATTGATAATTTTATGAATTCTTCACAACAGGTTGTATGGAATTCATCAGTAGTTGTTACATCAGCATTAAATTTGTGTAATGCACCATCTCCTCCTCCTGCTAGTATTATAGGACAGTGGACTAACACAGATACAACATTTATCAATATTACTTCAGATAGCGCTTTCTTTTATGAATTTAACAATGGGTGCTATAGTATTTCGACTTTTAGTTATGTCGATAGCGTTCAGGGTTTGATAATTGCAACCACCGGTGGACAAAGTTTTCCAGTATATTACACCTTTAGTAATAATGATTCTACGGTAACTTTTTCATCGCCACTTGATACCACTACATTTCATCTGAATTCATTTGATATTTCATTATATTCAATGTGTGATACTGTTCAGTATATTGGAAATTGGACCAATAATGATACTACATTTTTAGATATCACAGCCGATAGTGTTTTTTATTATGAGTTTAATAATGGGTGTTATACTAAAGTAGCATTCCATTATACAGTTTTAGGTGGCAATACAATACAAATAAATTTTAATGGACAGTCAATTCCATTAACTCTCAATTTAAGTTCTAATGATTCAGTTTTGACTATGGAGTCTCCTATTGATACAACTGTATTTTACTTAAATTCATTTGATATAAGTCAATATACACCCTGCACTTCCGCTTGGGCATGTTTTCCTGGAAATGGTTGTACGGAGTTTCCATCTGGGCCATATGCAACCCTAGCTGAATGTATAGCTGCCTGTGATAGTTCTTCAGGAAATAATAGTTATTCTTACAAAGATATGTGGAAAACTATAGATTCAATTTTCAGATATGTACATATAACTAATGACTCAATATTCATATATCAATTTGACTCAACAGATTGCTATACATATAGCTCTTTGATTTATACAGACATTGGTAATAATGAATTACAAGTTGCTACAGTTATCACTTCAACATATACTTTTAACAGTAATGGAGATTCGATGAATTTAATTATTACTGGAGTTGGGAATTACGAAATGGTTAGGGATTCTTTTGATGTTAATTCGTGGGTTAAGTGTACATATAATTGGAAATGTAATCCAACAGGATGTGAAGATGTTGGCTTGAATAATGGAACATTTCATTCTGAGTCTGATTGTCAGGCTTCTTGTACACCTGATACCTCAGGCTCGGATACTACTACCATTAATGAATATGATTTAAATGTGTCTATATATCCTAATCCGTTTAGTGAGTACACAACATTATCCTTAAGTTCTAATGTTGTTAGTTCCCAACTTATAGACTTGACTGGTCGGCTTGTTTATGATAAATTAGTTGAAAATCAAATCGAATATTTATATAAGAACCAATTAAAATCAGGGGTATATATGCTCCATTTGATAGGAGAGAAGGGTAGTAATTTCGTAAGACTATTGATTGAATAGATGTATATTAGTTTAGACAAAAAAAGCCGAGCAATTTTACTCGGCTTTTTTTGTTATAATAGATGTTGCATAGAATTAAGAAAACCTTCAACTCTACTAGAGAAGAAGGTTTAAAAAATGTGCCCAGAATGGGACTTGAACCCATACGCCCGTAAGAGCACAGCCCCCTCAAGACTGCGTGTCTACCAATTTCACCACCTGGGCATCAACTAAAAAACCCGTGAAAACGGGTTTTTAGTGACCTGGCTGGGGCTCGAACCCAGGACCCTCTCCTTAAAAGGGAGATGCTCTACCAACTGAGCTACCAGGTCGGCTTAAAATTAAGGATGCAAATATAATTGCATTATTTCAAACTGCAAGAATTTAAATTAAAAATTTAAGCGAAAAAATTATCCTAATTACTGAATGGTTTTGCAACGTTCAAACTCAGCATTTTCATTAAACAATTTTCGATAGGTTTTTAAAACCATATACTTGCTTGTCCCAAGGTTTTGAACAATCTTTATCATCTTGGGATTAAAGTCGCCAATCCAAGTGATTATGAGTTTTTTGTATTGAACGCTATCTGAGTCAAATTGATTCTTAACGGCCATAATTAGAGCACCTTCTAGGCCTTTCTTTTGAAATTCTGGAGCAACACCAAAAGCTAAGCCAAATACAGTATCACATGTTCCTGTCCATTTATGATAAAGAAATTTGAGTTTTCCTAACCAATTAAGTTTTCCATTAATGTGTTTAAATATCTGATTAAGTTCAGGAAGGGCAATGAAAAAAGCGATAGGCTCGTTTTTGTAATAGGCAAACCAGATAAGATTTTCATCCATAATTGGTTTCATTTTCCTCATTATGGAACGAGCCTGAGAGGCTGGCATACCTTTAAAATTACTGTGAGTTTTCCAAGCTTTATTGTAAACCGTTCTAAAGTCTTCAGCGTAATCGAACATTTTACTCTTTTCTAAATGTCGAAATGTGAAGCCTTTATCCTGTAAAATTCGTTCAGAACGGTCTCTGTATTTTTTTGGGATATCATCAATTATATCTCTGCAATACATGAATTGCTCAAAATACGTTAAAAAACCATAATCCTCAAAAAGTTGCTGATAGTAGGGCGGGTGATAAGGATTTGCATAAATAGGAGGGTTTTCAAAACCTTCTACTAATAGACCCCAAAAGCGGTCTCTTTCTCCAAAATTTATCGGGCCATCCATGGCTTCCATTCCTCGTTCTTCGAGCCATGTTTTTGCAGTATTAAACAATAATTTTGAGGCATTTGTATCATTTATACATTCGAAAAAGCCAACTCCACCAGTAGGTTGCTTTTCACTGAAAGCCTTTTTCTTATTAATAAATGCTGCTATTCTTCCAATATCTTTGCCCTTATCATCTTTCAATAACCAGCGTATAGCTTCACCATGTCTAAAAAATTTATTTTCTTTTTTTGAAAAAACAGATTCAATATCTTTTTCTAGATGAGGAATCCAATTTGAATCGTTTTTGTAAATTTCAAATGGAAGCTGATGAAAACGCTTTATAGTATCCGAAGTATTTACTTGAATAATTGTCATTAAAAAAATGTTTATTTGTAATAGCAAATTAAGCTGAAAATAAATGAAAAACAAAGTGGTCATTGTTACTGGTGCATCTTCAGGGATTGGAGAATCTTGTGCGTGGCGCTTTGCTATGAAAGGCAGTAAGGTTGTTTTAGCGGCGAGAAACTCTCAGAAATTAGAAGAGATTAGTATAAAGATGACTGCCAAAGGATTTACTTCTTTAGTGGTGCAGGCTGATGTGAGTGTTGAAGAAGACTGTAAACGATTAATCAATGAAACCATAAATGCATTTAATGGAATAGATGTACTAGTTAATAATGCTGGAATTTCAATGCGTGCAATTCTTGAAGAAGTTGATTTGTCAGTTATCAAAAAAGTAATGGACGTTAACTTTTATGGAACAGTCTTTTGTACAAAATACGCTTTGCCTTTTTTGCTTGAGTCTAAAGGTTCTGTTGTTGGGGTTTCTTCTATTGCGGGATATAAAGGACTTCCTGGAAGAACTGCTTATTCAGCCTCAAAATTTGCAATGCAAGGTTTTTTAGAATCATTAAGAATTGAAAACCTTGAAAAAAACTTACACGTACTAATCGCTTGCCCTGGATTTACGGCTTCAAATATTAGAAATACAGCTCTATCGAAAGATGGAGGAGTTCAATCAGAAAGTCCAAGAGATGAAAAATCAATGATGTCGCCAGACGAAGTGGCAGAAAGAATATATTTGTCTGTAGTTAAAAGACAAAATTCGTTAGTCATGACAATTAATGGAAAACTTACCGTATTTTTGAACAAACTTTTACCAAGTTTAGTGGACCGATTAGTATTTAACCATTTAAAGAAAGAACCTAATTCACCTTTTTAATCCTTACAAACCTTAAAATAATTCTATAATGACCATTTTCTTAGTAGGCTACATGGGTAGCGGAAAAAGTACCTTAGGGCAAAAACTTGCATATAACTTAAAACACGACTTTATTGACCTTGATAAATATATTGAGGAGCAAGAAGGCCGAACAATCAAAGAAATATTCGATGAGGATGGCGAAGATTATTTTAGAAAATTAGAGCGATTATATCTTCACAGAGTTATTGATACAGAAGATACTGTTATTTCAACTGGTGGTGGTACTCCATGTCATTTTGATAATATGGAGCAGATGAACGAATATGGAATGACAGTGTATATAAATATGCATCCAAAAGCGTTAATCCCAAGATTGCAGAAGTCAGCTGTATTAAGACCTCTTATTGAAGGACTTGAAGGTGAAGAATTACTAGATTATGTGTACAAAACACTAAGAGAACGAGAAGGTTTTTATCACAAGGCTCAAAAGGTAGTTACAGGCTATAACCTAAATGCAAAAAAGCTACAGGAATATTGCTTAGAAGAATAGAATGCGATGCACGAAATCAGTAACAGACATTTATCTCTGAAAGAAATTCATCAAATAATTCATAATCAAGAATTATTGGTGCTTTCACAAGATGTTATTGATAAAATTCAAAAATGTAGAGATTATCTTGATTCCAAATCAAATGACAAACAACCCATTTACGGAGTAAATACGGGTTTTGGATCATTGTGCAATGAGCCAATCTCTCAGGAAGACTTAAGTCAACTTCAAATCAATTTGGTATTATCACATGCTTGCGGCTTCGGAGAAGAAGTCCCTTGCAATATTGTTAAGTTAATGCTATTCCTTAAGATAAAATCATTGTCTTACGGTCATTCTGGTGTACAAGTGGAAACGGTTCAACGTTTGGTAGACTTTTACAATAACGATATTCTTCCTATTGTTTTTCAGCAAGGCTCATTAGGAGCGTCTGGTGATTTAGCACCTTTAGCTCACCTTTCTTTACCTCTCTTAGGTTTGGGAGAAGTATACTTTGAGGGTAAGAAGCAAGACTCATCTGTCGTTTTAGAAAAAATGGATTGGAAGCCAGTTTCTTTGAAGTCTAAAGAAGGTTTGGCACTGCTTAATGGTACGCAGTTCATGAATGCCTATGCAGTAGAATGTTTGTTAAGAGCGTATAAAATTTCATATCTAGCTGATTTAATAGGTGCAACATCACTTGATAGTTTTGACGGACGTATAGAGCCATTTAATGCATTAGTACACTATATACGACCTCATAAAGGGCAATTAGATACTGCCAAAAATGTCTCTGAATTTCTGTCAGAAAGTGAGTTGATAGAACAGCCTAAGACTAACGTACAAGACCCTTATTCGTTCAGATGTATTCCGCAAGTTCATGGTGCTACCAAAGATGCTCTTCGACATGTTGAGAATACGGTAGTTACGGAGATGAATTCCGTAACCGACAATCCTAATGTATTTGTAAATGAAGATGAAGTCATTTCAGCTGGTAATTTTCATGGACAACCTCTAGCATTGACGATGGACTATATGGCAATAGCAATCTCTGAATTAGGTGCTATTTCAGAAAGAAGAACATATTTATTGATCTCTGGGCAGAGAGATTTGCCCCCATACCTTGTTAAGAATCCAGGTCTTAATTCAGGTTTCATGATTCCGCAATATACTGCGGCAAGTATTGCTAGTCAAAACAAACAATTATGTACTCCAGCCTCTGTAGATAGTATAGTCTCTTCAAATGGACAAGAAGACCATGTAAGTATGGGAGCCAATTCAGCGACTAAACTACTTAGAGTTATAGAAAATACTGAAAGAATTTTAAGTATTGAGTTGATGACGGCTTCTCAAGCATTGTCTTTTAGAACATCAAAATCATCATCATTTATTGAAAACTTAATGACGACATTTAGAGAAGATGTACCTATTGTTGAAAATGACGACATTATGCATGAACGTATGAAAAAGTCCTTAGGTTTTATTCAGTCTTTGGGTATTGAAGAGGATATTCTTTTTTAGATTTTCTCACAAATCAGAACCTTCTTTTTTTCATCAATTAGAGTGGTGGCAAATAAATAATTACTCCCACCATCTTTAATTCCAATTTTTTTACGAATATCATTTACTGTCAAAGGGAAATTTCGTCTAGTAATATTGGCTTTTTTATCTTTTAAAAGTGGTAAAATATCTTTTTTAGAGAGGCTTGAAATATGTTTTAATTTGAACATTCTACCTGGAAAATCATTAATTATAAGATCTGAAGTGTATAAATGACTATTCTTATGAATTTTTTTAAGATTAAATTGATTCGCTATAGAATTGAAGGCTCCTGCTTTTAAAATGCTCACATTAGGCTCATAAATGTATTTAAGAGGGGTGGAGTAAGAACATTTTTCATTTTCATCTTCAAGGTTGAATTCAAAAGATATCTGTTTTGTTAAATCAGTACACTGTATTTTGATATAACCTTCATTATCTTGTTCTAATAGAAATAGTAGTTCTTTACATTCATTATTTACTGCTACTACATGAACTTCTTTGATATCAGAGATTTGATTCAATACTTGTTTAATATCAAGTAAAGGAGCTGTTTTTAACAATACCATTTTTCCTTTTGAAAGCAGTAAGTCGAGGTGCTCAAGAATATTTGGAGTGTAATCTTTTAGTTGAATAACTTTTTGTTTAGAAGAGTTTCTTCTCGAGGGGTCAATATATATGAGGTCAAACTTATCATTTGATGTGTTGAGGTAGTCAATTCCATCAGTTTTAATGGAATGTATATCTGCTGATAGTTGCTTGAAATTGTGTTGAACTATATATTGTAATTCAGTATCCATTTCACAATGAATGCCACCTTCGAAAGATTTACTAATAAAAAAAGAATCCACACCAAAGCCTCCAGTTAAATCAATGAATGATTTGCCTTTTACTAGTGTGGATTTATACTTTGCCGTGAACTCTGACGAACATTGCTCCATACTGATTTTAGAAGGATAAACTATGTTCTTTTGATTATGCCATGACGGAATTTTTGAAAGAGCAATGCGTTTTCCATGAAGTTGGTTGGCAAATACAGATTTATCTATATCTTTTTGCTTGGAAATAGAAAACACTATTTTATCAATGGAATTGGTGTAGTTTTTGGAAACAAAATCAATCCAAGACGATTGTCGTAAAAAGGAATATTTCTCTAGTAAATCGGACAGTTTAAATATTTTTAGTCAGTTCCTTAATAATTTTGAACTCGTTTAAAAATTCTTTAGCAATTACTCTAAAAAAGGTGTAAAAAGGAATGGCAATAATCATACCAGTAATTCCCCAAATTGTTCCTGCAGAAATAACTACTAGGAAAATTTCTAGAGGGTGTGCTTTTACACTATTAGAAAATATGATTGGCTGAAGAATAAAATTATCAATAAGCTGCATACTTCCGAATACCACACAGATTTTTATGATTAGTGGTATCATTTGAGTGTAAAAGTCTAGTTCAAGATTTGTAGATATACCAATAATTACACCAATCAATGCACCAATGATAGGACCTATGTATGGGATTACATTTATCAAGCCTGCTAAAAAGCCTATTAGAATGGCATTTTTAATACCAAGGATACTCAATCCTAGGCTAACAATAATAGTTATGGTAAATATTTGAATAATGACACCGATAAAATAACGACTTAATAAGCGTTTTGCATTCTTAAGGGCATTGGAAAGTTGATTGCTTTTACTTGTTGGTACTACAGTAAGAATGAAATTGTTAAATAGGTCTTTCTCTTTTAAGAAGAAAAAGGTAATGAATAAAATAGAGAATAAAGCGATTAGACTATTACCCAAAATACCCAATGCCGAGTTAAAAATAGATTTGACTTTTGTCAAACTAATTAATTTAAAGATTTCATTATCAACAGAGGATTCAGCGCTTAAGAAATGATATTCTTTAAGCCAAATATCTAAATCATTTATTGGGGCTTCCAACTCTAAAGAAACGGCCTCAAAGTCAATGGATGATATGATTCTTGCTTCTTCAATGATAAGAGGTGTGAATAGTGAAAAGATGCTAAAGAAAAATATGACTAACAGAAATAAGGTAACGAAACTATTGAATGTTCTTGGTAGTGATTTGCCCTTAATTTTTAAAAGTGAAAGTCCTTTCATCACAGGCCGCCCAATAAGAGCCAAAACAACCGATACCAAAATATATGCCACTATTGTATTGAGATAAACGATTAATATTAATCCAAGAATAATACCAATAATTGTAAGTGTATTTTTTATGTTCTGGTTCATTATACTAATGTATTAGTTTTGATTAGAAAATACAAAGTCGATGATGTTTGCACCCATCTTCAAGGCTTTAAGCCTTGTCTCTTGACTGTCATTGTGTACCTCTGCATCTTCCCATCCATCACCTAAGTCACTTTCATAGGAGTAAAAACAAACCATTCTACCTTCATAAAATAGCCCGAATCCTTGAGAGGGTTTTTCATCGTGCTTATGAATTTTTGGTAATCCATTTTTGAAGCTAAATTCTTGATTGTAAATAGGGTGGTTGATTGGGAGTTCTACAAATTCACTTTCAGGAAAAACTTTCTTCATTTCTGGCCTTACAAACTTATCCATGCCATAATTATCATCAATATGTAAAAAGCCACCACCTATGAGGTAATTTCTTAGGTTTTCACTATCTGCTGTAGAGAACACTACGTTTCCATGTCCAGTCATATGAATAAATGGATAATTGAATATTGCTTGATTTCCGACCTCTACTATATCGTACTGACTGTCCATATTTGTTCCAAGCCTATCGTTGCAGAATTGAATTAGGTTTGTTAAAGCAGTAGGGTTAGAATACCAGTCACCACCACCATTATATTTAAGAACAGCTATTTTATAAGATGGAGACACAAAGCTAAATAGGAGTGTAAGGCTAAAAATGTAAAGGACTATTCTCATTGATTTATTAAGTTAATTGTATGACAAGCCACAATCCCTGCAGTTTCGGTTCTCAGACGACTTGAGCCTAAAGACACAGCTTTGAAGTTGTTTTCTAAAGCCAATTGAATCTCATTTGTAGAAAAATCTCCTTCAGGACCAATCAATATTAGTGAGTTCTTATTTTTAATTAGGACATCTTTCAGCTGTGATTTTTCGCTTTCAACACAGTGCGCAATATAGCAGTCTTCATCAAAAGTTGATTGAACAAAAGCCTTATAAGAAATCACATCATTAAGTTTTGGTAAGTAAGCACGTTTTGATTGCTTCATTGCACTGATAAGAATTTTATTCATTCTTTCAAGTTTTAAAACCTTACGTTCTGAGTTATCACAAACGATAGGTGTGATTTCATTAATACCAATCTCTGTGGCTTTTTCAAGAAACCATTCAAATCTGTCATTACTCTTCGTTGGAGCAATAGCTATATGAATGTACGTTTTACTTTTACCAAAATCATTTTCAATTTTTACTATTTCGAGTTTGCATGACTTTATATTGTCATCTGTAATTCTTGCCGTATAAAAACCACCTTTTCCGTCGATTAAATTTATCTCATCACCGATAGTTTTTCTCAAAACCATTATACAGTGCTTACTTTCTTCTTTGGAAAGAGTGAATTCGTTTGAATTTATATCAGCTGTGTAAAAGAGTTGCATATTATTCTCAAAAGTATAAAAAACTACTCTTTGGTAGCTTAATTTTATTTTCTTTGTTTTTAAGATTAAAATTAACTGATGTTATATAACCATAACGGTAAACTTTGTAAGGATATAGAGATAGGTTTAAACAACCGCTCATTTTTATATGGCGATGGTCTATTTGAACGACTCAGAGTATTTAATGGTGTAATTTTTAATCGAGATAATCATAAAAAAAGGCTTGAACATTCATTACAGAAACTGGAGTTAAATTTAGAAATATCAATAGATCAGCTATTTCATTCAGTTGAAGAGCTTGTAAAAGAAAACAAGATTGAGAAAAGCAGTAGTGCTAGAATAAGCATTTACAGAAATGAAGGGGGCTTATATACTCCTTCTACTAATTCAGCATCTTATATTATAGAAGCATCTTTTGCTAATCAAGACTGTTTTGTTTTATCAGAGGGTTTAAAATTAGGTATTTATGAAAAGTTCAAGAAGTCATTATCAGAAATTTCTAATATAAAAAGTTCAAGTGCTTTACTGTATGTTTTGGCTTCCATTAGCAAGAGAGAACGTAACTTTAATGAATTACTGCTGTTAAATAATTTAGATAGACCAATAGAGGGAACGAATTCAAATGTTTTTATTGTCAAGGGTGGTCAATTAGTAACACCACCATTATCAGAAGGTCCACTTGCGGGTTGTATGCGTGCTTTGATTATTGAGCACTTTGATGTAATTGAAAAATCGCTTGAAATTCAAGATATTGAATGTGCTGATGAAATTCTTTTGACTAACTGTAATGGAATTCGTTGGGTTAGTGAATTTGCTGTTAAATCAGATTATAGAAACGGTAAGACTAGAGAGGTAATAGCTCTTATTAATACACTAATTTAGTTCAGGGTTGTCAGGCATATTATGCCAAATAGCCAAATCCTTATCCATTTGTTTGATGAACTTTCTCCACAAACGTTTATCGTTGTTATTCAGAGCAATAGAACTATCGCTATTAATTACAATCCAAGCATTTTCTTGTAATTCATATTCCAATTGACCTGAGCTCCATCCTGAGTAGCCAATGAAAAACTTAACCTCTGATTCTTTCACTTCACCGTTTCGAATTAATGTTTTTAGAGTTTCGAAATTTCCGCTCCAATAAAGGTTTTCGGAAACGGCAACGGATTGATCAATTTTATCGCCGAGTGAGTGAATGAAATGTAAAGTATTCTTTTCAACAGGCCCTCCTATATGAACCTTGGCATTAAAGCTAGGGAAATCGTCTATTAAGTCGTTGACTAAAAGTTTAGTGGGTTGGTTTAGGATAAATGCAATACTCTCGCTGTTGTTGTGTTCAGTGAGTAATAATACAGATCTCTTAAAATTCAAATCCTGCATATTAGGTTCTGAAATTAAAAATTGTCCACGTTTTGGTTGCCTTATATCCATCATACTATATAACGTAAAACTTAACTTTTTTGTTGCATAATTTAGATGTCGCTTAATTTAAAAGTGTCTTTAAGGCGTACTCCTTTTTCTGTTTTATGAACGGTACAACATTCGTTATAGTTATCATGCTGTAAGAAAATTATGTATTCGTTGTCCGCTGCTTCATTTAGGAATTTTTCCTTTTCACTAAGTGTTACCAATGGTTTAGTATCATAACCCATAACGTAGGGTAGAGGAATATGTCCAGTGCTAGGTAATAAATCAGCAGCGAATACAACTGTCTTTCCTTTGTATTGAATGTGTGGTATCATCTGAGCTTCAGTATGTCCATTGACGAAAAGAGTTGAAAAGCTATCAAATAACTGACCTTCTTTTTCAACGAATTTCAGATGTCCGCTTTCCTCAATTGGGATAATATTCTCTTTCAAGAAAGATGCTTTTTCTCTGTTATTTGGCTGAGTTGCCCATTGCCAATGGTCTTTGTTACTCCAGTAGTTTGCATTTTTGAAATTCATTTCAAACCTACTTTTATCTCTATTCCATTTCACACTTCCACCACAGTGATCAAAATGCAAATGTGTTAGAAAAACATCAGTAATGTCGTCACGCGAAAAGCCATGATTTTTTAAAGACGACTCAAGATTTTCATCTCCATGAAGGTAATAATGCCTTAAGAATTTGTCATCTTGTTTGTCTCCAATCCCATTATCAATTAAAATCAATCGATTACCATTTTCAATCAGAAGAGAACGCATTGCCCAAGGACATAGATTATTTTCGTCGGCAGGATTTGTTTTGCTCCAAAGAACCTTTGGTACAACGCCGAACATAGCGCCGCCATCTAATTTAAAATAACCCGTATCAATTGTATACACTTTCATGTTGAAAAGTTTAATTTTTTCAAATGTATAAAATGTCAATTATCTATAATTTACATTTCTAATATTTTTTATCAATGAAAGTACATTTAATCGCAATTGGAGGGAGTGCAATGCACAATATGGCTTTGGCTCTTCATGATAAAGGTTTTGAAGTAAGCGGATCAGATGATGCCATTTTTGAACCTTCAAAAGGTCGATTAAATGCTCATGGACTACTACCAAAAGAAATGGGTTGGTTCCCTGAAAAAATCCATGAAGACCTAGACGCTATTATTCTTGGAATGCATGCTCGAACTGATAACCCTGAATTGAAAAAAGCTCAAGAATTAGGGATTCCAATTTTTTCTTATCCAGAATACATTTATGAGCAAAGTAAAGACAAGAAGAGAGTCGTAATTGGAGGAAGTCATGGTAAAACGTCCATAACTGCAATGGTTTTACATGTTCTTAATTATGCAAAGATAGATTGCGATTACATGGTCGGAGCTCAACTTGAGGGTTTTGATACTATGGTAAAGCTTACTCGAGAAGCACCTATTATAATTTTAGAGGGAGATGAATATTTGTCTTCACCTATTGATAGAAGGCCAAAATTTCATTGGTACAAACCCCATGTTGCCGTTTTAAGTGGTATTGCATGGGATCACATCAACGTATTTCCAACATTTGAAAACTACGTTGAGCAATTCAGGATATTTAAAAAGGATGTTAAAGAAGTACTGATTTATTGTGAAACTGATGAGGTCTTGAACAAACTAGCAAATGAAAAATCAGAGTGCAGACTAAAGGCTTATGTTACCCCACCTCATGAAATTGATAATGGAGTAAGCTACTTAGTGGACGGTAATGACCGTATTCCATTATTGGTCTTTGGGGAACATAATTTGCAAAACATGAATGCAGCTCGATTAGTATGTCAAGAGCTGGGCCTAAGTAAAGAAAAATTTTATGAGGCAATTCAAAGTTTTAAAGGTGCTTATAAAAGATTAGAGTTGGTAAGAAAAAATAATAGTTCTGCTATGTATAAGGATTTCGCACACTCACCATCGAAACTAAAAGCAACGTCAACAGCTATGAAAATGCAGTTTTCTAAACGAAAACTTATTGCTTGTATGGAATTACATACCTTTTCCAGTCTTAATAAAACCTTTTTGAAGGAATATAAGGGGTGTATGGACACTCCTGATGAAGCCATAGTATTCTATAGTAAAAAAGCTATAGAGCATAAGAAATTAGAAGAAATAAGTATAAATGAAGTGCATAAGGCGTTTGATAGAAAAGATTTAAAGGTTTTTACGAGTACTGATGAACTTGAAGCTTATCTAATTTCAAAAGACTGGCAAAACAAAAACCTTCTAATGATGAGTTCTGGCAATTTTGGAGGATTAGATCTTAATCAGTTATCTAAGTTGATAAGTAATTAAAATTAAGGCCTATTACTATCATTATTGGAATAGCCAATAAAAAAAATGACAAGAACACTAATGATTAAGGCAACATAGGCACCAAAACCATACCATGCCGATCGTATCATGTCTTTTTTATCAATCAAATAACAAATTAGAACGCCAGTAACCCCTAAAAGCAATCCAAGTAAAAATCCACCAAAGTGAAAATTTCTGTTTGTTTGTTCGGCAACAGCAACAACTTCGTTAGATATTGGAAAAGCTGCAAAAAGTGTAGAACAGAGTAGAGTAAAACTCAATGTGAAGAAACCTTTTTTCATGTCTCAAATTTAATAAAAAAAAACCTCCAATTGGAGGTTTTTTAATTACATACGCATTTTACCTTGGGCAATTTTGATTAAGTCAATGATGACCCAAATACCGCAACCACCTAAAGTTAAAAGCATAAGGATACCATTAGTAACATCACCTATAATAAAACGGTGAATTCCAAGAGCCCCAACAAACCAACAAATAATAAACAACGCCCAGTCAATATCAGCTGCAAGAGGAGTAGCTGCTTCAGCACTGGAAATTATTACCTCACTGTTAGTAATTTGCTCAGAAACTGGAAATGATGCAAAGCAAACCGCACTAACCGCTAATACGGCCAATGCAATGAATAAAAATTTCTTCATAATTAATTTAATAAACTTTGTTAGTGCTTCTAATATATGAAAAGAAATGATTAATTAATTTTTTTGTAGACCTTTTTTATTGTTTTGTAATAGGAAATTATTAGAAGAGGAAGCACCAAAAATGACAGCTTATTGTATTCGTATGCAATATGAAAATCAAAATGAATTAGATGTTGTATAGCTCGGGTCATGCCACAAGCGTAGCAGTTTTTATTAAAAAAAAATACAGATAAACAGATAGATTGTCCTTTGTCAAAAAAATCGGCTGGAAGAACAATCAAAATTAACGGAATGAGCAAGAGGATTACAAAGTATATTTTATGGACGGTTCTTTTCACAAAATCAAAGATAATTATTTAAAAATAGACTCATTTGCATAAAAAAGTAGTTATTTTGAAGCTATGAAAGTAGTAATTATAATGTTATTGATGGTCACTCAACTAGTGGCTCAAAGTGAGTACGATTATATGGGGTTTTTGTTTTTGGAAAACGCTAGGCCAATTAGTTACCGAATGATATTTGATGAGGACGAAGGACAAATAAACGGTTATTCTATCACTGGAATTGGAACTAATTTTGAAACTATGAGTGAAATTAGTGGAACCTTTACAAAGAAGCAAATCGAGGTCAAAGAATTTCAGGTTATTTCTACTCTTTCAGAAGAACCAATAAGTCGTTTTTGCTTTGTTGAATTTAGCGCTCAACGCAAAAATAAGAAAGCATTCCAAGGGGATTTCAAAGGGTACTATTTGAATGGCGAAGTTTGTGCCAGTGGTACTATTTTATTCTCTGAAAAAGCCAAACTGGAAAAGCAACTAAATCGCGTACAAAAAGTCCAAGAAGTTATTACAAAACGAAAAGATAATCAATTGACTGTATTAAAATCGGGTGATGTTCATGCCATTGATTGGGAGAGTTCTAAATTTAAAATGCAGATGTGGGATTCAGCCATTGAAGATAACGATAGAATGACAGTAATTATTAACGGCGAAAAAATATTGTCAAATTATCCCATGCAGAACAAAAAGAAATCAATTTCATACAAGCTTTTAGAAGGTGAAAATACCGTTCAAATTATCGCCGAAAACGAAGGAGAAATAGTCAATAACACTACAAGAATAGAGTTGATAGACAAAGACTACAAACACGCTATTTTATCCGAATTGCAAGTGGGTAAGAAAATTACGTTAAAACTTATACGCTAATCAGCGTTAGCTGTTCATAGTTACAATGAACTCTTCATTAGTTTCAGTTCTAAGTAGCCTATCTCTCATAAACTCGATTGATTCTACTGGAGTCATATCTGCAAGGTGATTTCTTAGCACCCATATTTTTTGCGTCAATTCTTTTCCTAGTAATAAATCTTCTCTACGTGTACTTGACGAAGTAACATCGATAGCAGGGTAAATTCGTCTATTAGATATTTTTCTATCCAACTGAAGCTCCATATTACCTGTACCTTTAAACTCTTCGAAGATAACTTCGTCCATCTTACTTCCTGTTTCAGTTAGAGCAGTTGCAAGAATAGTCAGAGAGCCGCCATTTTCAATTTTTCTAGCAGCACCAAAGAATCGTTTTGGTTTCTGAAGAGCATTTGCATCTACACCACCAGTAAGGATTTTACCTGAAGCTGGTTGAACAGTGTTATATGCTCTAGCTAGTCTTGTAATGGAGTCCAAGAGGATAACTACATCATGTCCACACTCTACCAGTCGTTTTGCTTTTTCAAGTACGATATTAGCAATTCTAACATGGCGGTCAGCTGGCTCATCAAATGTAGAAGCAATAACTTCAGCATTTACATTTCTTGCCATATCAGTAACCTCTTCAGGTCGTTCATCGATCAGAAGTATCATCAAGTATGCTTCAGGATGATTTGCAGCAATAGCATTTGCCACTTCTTTAAGAAGAACTGTTTTACCTGTTTTAGGTTGGGCAACAATTAATCCTCTTTGTCCTTTTCCTATCGGAGCGAATAAATCAATCATTCTTGTAGATAGCGAACTTTTGCCATTATCTGTAAGTTTGAATTTTTCATCAGGAAATAGAGGGGTTAAAAATTCAAACGGTACCCTGTCTCTAACGATGTTTGGGTCTCTACCATTAATTTTATTCACCTTGATTAGCGGAAAGTACTTTTCGCCTTTTTTAGGAGGTCTAACAGTTCCCATTACTGTATCGCCCGTCTTTAGTCCAAAGAGTCTAACTTGTGAGTGTGATACATAAATATCATCTGGAGAACTAAGGTAATGATAGTCTGACGATCGAAGAAATCCAAAACCATCGGGCATCATTTCTAAAACACCTTCAGCCGTTACAATTCCGTCAAACTCAAAATCGTCTTGTGGACAATTCTTATTGTTATTTTGATTCGGAATATTGTTCTTTTTGTTACTGTTAAGATTGTTGTTGTTATTATTACCTTTAAGAGTATTATTATGTTTTGGCTTATTTGGAGTGACTTTCTTCTTAGCCTCCTCAGTCTTTTTCTCAAGAGACAATTGAGTAGCCTGAACATCTAAGATTTCATAAACTAACTCTTGTTTTTTTAGTTTCTGATATCTAGGAACGCCTAGTGTTTTTGCAATTTCTTTAAGTTCTGGTAATAATTTTTTGTTTAATGTGTGTATATCAATCATTTGATATTAATGTTTTATTGAAGTATTTTAAGAAAAAAAAGTGGGTGTTTCATTTAAAAAAGTCAGCCAAGGATGGCATTCTTGAGTGCAATAATACTAATTATTTGTATTAAAACAAGTTTAGAGTTTAAATTTAATGATTTAATTTTACGCCATTATATTTTACAGTTATGATACAGAGAGTTCAGTCAATTTACCTATTCTTCGCAATATTATTTATGCTGGCAATAACCTATTTTTTGGCAGTTACGGTTGATGCTAATAATAATGTCAGTTTTACTTATGATTCTATATATGCACATGTAACGATATTAATCTCCTCATTTTTATTGCTTTATTCTATCTTTCAATTCAAAAACAGGAAAAAACAATTGCTACTTAATCAGGTGTCAAAACTATTTTTGTCAGCTACATTTTTTATCCTATTCTTCACTAAGGGTGAAAGTATGCCACAAGAAGGAATGTTTGTTTTTATAATTCCTTATGTATTAATCCTCATTGCTAATCGATTTATCAAAAAAGATGAAAAGTTGGTTGAGTCTGCCGATAGATTGCGTTAATTTTTATCAAGCTCAATCAACTCTAAGTTTTTAATATCCCCATTAATAATATCAAAACGAAGCATAGTTATAGATTTGTGGATTCCATATTTTCCAGCTGCTCCTGGATTCATATGGAGTAAGTCTCTGTTTTTATCGTACATCACCTTTAAAATATGCGAATGTCCACAGATGAATAATTTAGGACAATCCTTGTCAAGTTCTTCTCTAATAGTAGGTGTATATTTATAGGGATATCCACCGATGTGAGTCATCCATACATCTACTCCTTGGCATTTGAAACGTAAATCTTTGGGGCAAATACTTCTGATTTTGTGATTATCAATGTTGCCATGAACGGCTCTTGTTGGCTTAAAAGCGTTGAGTTTATCAATTACTTCTTCAGAGCCGATATCTCCTGCATGCCAAATCTCGTCACAATTTTTAAAATGCTCAAATACCTTTGGGTGTAAGTAAGAATGTGTATCGGAAAGAAGACCTATCTTCATTTGATAAACCTAATTTCTGATGCATTAATGTATGCTATTTGACCATCTGCCAATTGAATTAAAGCTATATCACTATTCTCAGAGTTTGTGACTATTTCTTTTATAATGGCTTTATTCCCGGCTTTAATTAAACCAATGTCAGATTTTAAATCAGAAGATGAGTAAAGTTTAGAATCTGTCATTACTATTGAAGAAATTTGATTTTTCTTATTATTGGCTGAAATCATTGCAAATGCAAAAATTAGACAAATAACCATTGAGCTTATCATAGAATTAAAAATCCATTTTTTTCGATTTTTAGTAAAAAGGACAATAAAAATACAGATTGACCAAATAGAAGAAATTAATAGAATTGACCACCAGTTTAAACTTAATAATGACGAGAAGTTATTCCACCACTTCACATAAAATAATCTAGTAATAGGATCAATCTTTTCTATTCGGGTTAAAGCTAATTCTAAATTATTTTGACATGATTTATTTCCTTTTTCTAGAGTTAGCGCTTTTTCATAATAGAGTATACTCTTAGGTATTTTTCCAAATTGGAAATAACTATTCCCTAAGTTGTAGTAAAGTTCAAATGAATGATAGTTGGAGTCTAATATTTGATTGTATGCATCGATAGCTTCTGAATATTGTTCTTCAAAGTAATGTGCATTTCCTTTTATAAATAGGCTGTCTAGTTGTGAGTCTGCTTTAACTATAGCACATACAAATAATATTATGACAATTAATTTAAGTCTCATTTCTTTAAATCTTGTTCAACTTCGACTATTACATTTGTAGCCAATTCAAATACTTTTTCCATATCTTCAGCTTCAAGGGATGAGGGTGCAAAACGACAAAACTCACACTTTTCAATTATAGAAGTAAAGTTTGTTGATACTTTTTTAGGGATATTATTTTTAGTGAAAAAGTAATTTATCGTTTCTTTGGATAAATCGGCAGGGTTAACATTGAATTTATTGGAAAAATACATCCATAATGATTTCTCTATTTCTTCAAAAAACAGTTCTTTTTTATTATTTTCAAGGTGTTTTTGAGCGTTTTTCAGTCTTTTTTGAGCGATTTTAAGTGATTTCCTGAATTTTCTTAAAACTGGATTAGCATCGTTTTTTGCTTGAATTAACAGCCTTATGAAATATCCTCCAAGTGCTAAAATTGGTAACACTAATAGAATAACGAAAAACCATTTATTGAAGGGTCTTTCTTCATCTTTCTTTAGTTCAGTTGTAGAAATTATGGGTTTTAATTGAGAGCTAGCATTTGATTTTAGTTCATCTGAGCTAATGTATGAGTTGTCATTTCCTGAGCCTTTTAGAACATTTATAACTATCGGCTTAGTGGTTATTGTTTTGTATGTTTTTGTTTTTGGGTTAAAATAACAGAAGTCAACACCTTTAATTTCATATTCTCCTTTGTACCTAGGGATAAGTAGGTGTTCGAATTCAACTTTTCCGGCAATTCCATTTTTTGAGCTAAATGTTTTGTCATTTTTTTGAGGGTCATATGTCTCAAAATTTGGCGGAAATTTTACTTCCACCTCGTCTATAAGATGAATATTCCCATTGCCTGAAAGAGTAAGTTTATAGTTTAATGCTTGATTTGCTTCGATACTTGATTTATCAACAGACGATTTTAATTCAAATTTACCAACTGCACCACTGAAATTTTCTGGGGCACCTTCTGGTAAATCTTTGACAGTTACGTTTATATTTTTAGAAGAAATTTCTTCTTCAATGTTTTGATATGAACTGAAAAATCCAAATGGGTCACCAAAAGGATCTCGACTTCTTTTGTTTTTAATTTGAACTGTTACGTTTATACTCATTGGGTCAATTTTTAGTTTACCACTCTTTTGAGGGGTTAGAATAAATCGGCTTATTTCCCAAACGTTATGTTTTACACCGTCTATGACCTCTAGTTTTGCTCCAGAATTAGTCTCTATTTCTTCTTTCCAAAAATCATTTAATTCTGGTACAAGGGTTAAGTTAATGTCAGCAAGATTAATTTTTGAGTATAATTTATAACTAACAACAATTTGTTCCCCCTGAAAAATTTCTGTTCTATTAGTAGTAGCTTTCAGATAAACGTTTTCGGAAATATTGTAACTGTTTGCTTGTTTACTTTTTGGGTTTGCTTTGGTGATTTGCATTTGACCAGCTTGCGAACGAATAATTTTCCCTTCAGATTTAACACTGGCTTCGCCAATGGTTAAAGTACCCTCATTTAGAGCCGTTACATAATAGGTGAAAGAAGTAGTTTTTGAGCTACTAACCTTTCCGTTTATGATTTGCATACTACTGCTACTAGATTGGTTAGGACCACTAAGTTTACGTAAACCATTTAGGCTTGGACCTTTAAACTCAGAAGCTGAACCTTCGATAGAAAATTCTATTCTAAATTCTTCACCAACCGCCACGGGATTTTTACTGACGCTAAGTTTTAGTTCTTGACCAATGGCAATTAGAGGTGAAAGTATGATAATAATGGCTATCCAATTCTTTTTCATGCTACCAATCTTTTAGAATTTTAAGCTTTACACCTTTATTTTTTTTCTTTTGTAAATCCTCTTGAAGTTCCTTTTCCTGTTGTTGTAAGGCATCTAGGATTTGTTCCGCTTCATCTTCAGTCATTTCGTTAGGGTCCTGAGGCTTTGTAGGTTCTTCTTTGCTTTCTTCTTCAGAGTTTTCATTTTGCTCTTGTTCATTTTTTTCTTCTTCCTTTTCATCCTCTTGTTTCTCCTCTTCTTCTTTCTCTTCCTCTTTTTCCTCGTCTTTATCTTGTTCCTCTTCCTTCTCTTCTTCTTGTTTTTGCTGTTGATTTTTAATCCGCTGTGCATAGGCTAAATTATGTTTTGTATCCATGTCTTTAGGATTATTTCTCAAAGCATTTTTATAAGCATCGATAGCCTCATTGATTTTTTGTTCTTTCATTAAGGAATTCCCTAGATTGTGAAGGCTTTCTGATTTTTCAATTTTATTCTGAGTTTTTTCAGATAAGGCTTTGAAAAGAGAAGTGGATTCTGAAAATTTTTCTTGCTTGTAGATAGCATCAGCTAAATTGAAGGATGCAGCATACGAGTTTTGATCTTTTATTAGCGCTTCTCTATACTTTTGTTCAGCCTCTGAATAGAGTGAATCAGTATATGAAGCATTACCCTTACGAACCAAACTATTGGGGTGTTGTGCCAATACGTCGATTGTAAAAAACAACAGTATTAATAGTAGAAGATTACTTTTCATTTTCTTCAAATAAATTGATTTTATTACTCCATTTTTTTTTGGTATTTCTGAGTAAAGATTCTATAATTAATAGCAATAATGCAATACCTAAAAACCATTGGAATCTATCTTTATAGTCTGTAAAAACTTTTGAGCCAATCTCTTTCTTTTCCATTTTATTAATCTCTTTGAAAAGAGCATCTAGGCTGCTTTGTGTAGAGTTTGCTCTGATGTATGAGCCACCACCCTTGGCAGCTATTTCTTTTAGCATCTCTTCATTTAGCTTAGTAATAACGGTATTTCCGCTTTTATCTTTTTGGTATGACGTTATACTGCCATATCTATTTTTTATTGGAATAGGGCTACCTTCAGCAGACCCCATGCCTATGGTGTGTACGAATATGCCCATTTCTTCGGCTTCTTTGGCTTTTTGAATAGCGTCGTCTTCGTGATTTTCTCCGTCAGTAATAATGATAATAGCTTTGTTTTGGTCGTTGCTTACATCAAAACTATTAATGGATAGTTCTATGGCTTTTCCAATTGCAGTACCTTGTGTTGGTACTATATTGGTATTAATAGTTGATAAGAATAGCTTGGCAGCAGAATAATCCGTAGTGATTGGCAACTGTACATAGGCATCACCAGCGAAGACTACCAATCCAATTCTATCGCCGTCTAATCTGTCGATTAATCTGGAGATGGACTGTTTTGCACGCATTAATCGGTTTGGCTGAAGATCTTCGGCCAGCATACTGTTAGAGAGGTCAATGGCAATCATTAAATCGACACCTTCTCTTTTGACCTCTTCCATTTTTGAACCAATTTGTGGATTAGCCAATCCAATGATTATGGAAATGATGGATAAACAAAACAGAAAAAACTTAATTCTTATTTTTCGGAAAGATGCCATTGGCATTAATTTAAAAACCATGTGACTTTCTCCAAATTCTTTTATGGCTTTTTTTCTCCAACGTATTGCCAATATAAAAAGGACGATAATTATTGGGACAACAATTAGTAAGAGTAACCATTCGCTATTTTCGTATCTCAACATCAGGTAATGCTTTTAAAAATGCTGAGTTTTAACAAAAACTCAAGGATTAATAGACCAAATGCAATCAGGGTAATGATAAAAAACTCTTCTTTCTTTTTGTGATATTCCTTTACTTCAATTTTTGATCGTTCTAACTTATCAATCTCCTTGTAAATTTTTTCTAAAGCTTTGTTAGATGTTGCTCTAAAATATTTTCCATTAGTTACTGAAGCGATGTCTTGTAAAGTTTCTTCATCAATTTGTACTTCAACATCTTGGTAAACGGTAGTCCCAAAAGGTGTTTTAAAAGGGTAGGGGGCGAAGCCTTGAGTTCCTACTCCAATTGTATATACTCTAATGCCGAATTTTTGGGCGATTTTTGCGGCAGTTAGTGGTGCTACTGTTCCTTGATTATTTACGCCATCTGTTAGAAGTATTATAACTTTACTGATAGCCTCGCTTTCTTTCAATCTATTTACAGCAGTAGCTAATCCCATGCCAATAGCTGTTCCATCATCAACCATTCCACTTTTCACATTCCCAAATAAATTTTGTAAAACTTGATGATCCGTAGTTAGTGGACACTGAGTAAAGCTTTCTCCGGCGAAAATGACTAGTCCAATTCTATCATTGGGACGACCAGAAATGAAGTCCATCGCCACTTTTTTGGATGCTTCTAGTCTATCTGGTTTTAAGTCTTGAGCTAACATACTTCCCGAAATATCCATAGAAATAATGATGTCGATACCTTCGGTAGTCATATCTTCCCACGATAGTGTAGATTGAGGTCTGGCAAATGCGACTATAAGAAGAGAAATAGCAAGTGTTCTTAAAAAGAAAAGAACATGCCTTCCTTTTTCTTTCCAACTTTTCGTTTGAATTCCTTCTAATGTAGAAACTTGTAGCTGTGCCGATTGCTTTTTTTGATTGAAATAATACCATACCCATAATAGTGGCACTAAGCACAATAGGTACAAGAAGTCAGGATTATAATATGTCCAGTTACTCCACATCATTTTCATTTACCGATTTAGTAGTGATATTAATAAAATCAATAGCAATTTTATAACTCTCTTCGTTTTCTATTTCTAGAGGTTGGCTTTTGGCAAATTTTGCTAAATCTGAACGCATTAGCAGTTCCTCTAGTTTACTGGTTTCTATTCTTTGTTGATTTAATTGAGTTATAATTTCTTTAGTTGGTATCTCCATAGCAGGAGTGCCAATTCCATCTTCAATATATGTTCTAATTACTTCAGAAATAGTTGTATAGTATTCTTTTACTTTTCCATTTTGCCAAAGTTTTTTAGCATTAAGTATTTCAAGTTTATTTAAAGCTATTAGGTGAGGAGGAATTATTTCTTCTTTTATTACTGGAGTTAATTCTTTTTTGGTTCGGTTTTTGAGCCAATACCTTATTAAAAGTATTATCCCCAAAATAATTAAAAAGCCTAAAATATATGGACTAGCCTCATCGAAAGTTATGGGTGTTTGAATAGGAGCCTTTATATCTTTTAATTCATCGTCTTGACCTAATTCTATGGTATTAACATAAATAGGGATTGAGTCGTTAACTGAATTGCCATACTTAATAGAAGGGATAAAATAAACTCCGCTGTCCCAAGCTGTAAGGGTGTAATATTGACGTATGAGTAAACCAGAATCAGATGAAATACTATCGATGTTAGATTTTGATAATATCTCTAAGGGGCCTATAGAATCGTTAAAGTTTGGAAAGAGTTCTCCTTCAATAGAATTAGATTCTACACTTAATTTTATTTGGTCACCAATCAGTATGGTATCAGTGTCAATTTTTACACTCATCTGACCAAATAGATAAAACGGAGCAAGAAGTAAGAAAATTAACTGTTTCATTTTACTCGTCTTTTGAAAAACTGAATTAAGGGTTTGATATAGTCCATATCTGTTCTCAACTGTATAGTATCAACACCGCTATTTTTAAATAATTGATTGACTTCTTCTTTATTTCGTAAATAGTTCTTCTTGTAGTTCTGACGAATCAACTTGTTACCAGTATCAATCCATTTAACTTCACCAGTCTCCGCATCTTTCATTTGGATTAGTCCAATATCAGGAAGTTCTTCTTCTCTTTTGTCATTGATTCTGATGGTAATTACATCGTGTTTTTTATTAGCGATTTTCAATGGTGCCTCAAAGTTATCACCCATAAAGTCAGAAATTACAAAGCAAACCGCACGTTTTTTTATCACATTATTGAAAAAGCGAAGAGCTTCTCCAATGTCAGTTCCTTTGTTTTCAGGTTCAAAAGCAATCAACTCTCTTATTATTCTAAGGATGTGCGATTTTCCTTTTTTAGGGGGAATGAACTTTTCGACTTTATCACTAAAAAAGATGACTCCAATTTTATCGTTATTTTGAATGGCAGAAAATGCCAATACGGCTGATAACTCGGTAACGAGTTCTTGTTTCATTTGTTTTTGAGTGCCGAAGTTTTTTGAGCCACTGACATCAATCATTAACATTACGGTTAACTCTCTTTCTTCTTCAAAAACTTTAATAAAAGGAGTGTTGAATCTAGCAGTAACATTCCAATCGATTGTTCGAATATCATCACCAGGTTGATATTCTCTTACTTCACTGAATGCCATCCCTTTGCCTTTAAAAGCAGTATGGTATTCTCCAGCAAAAATGTGATTGGAAAGACCTCTAGTCTTCAATTCTATTTTACGAACTTTTTTTAATAAGTCACTTGTTTCCATTATGGAATTTCAACAGTGTTTAGTATTTCTGTTATAATGTCTTCAGAAGAAATATTTTCAGCTTCAGCTTCATATGATAAGCCAATTCTGTGGCGTAGCACATCATGACAGATTGAGCGTATATCTTCAGGTATGACGTAACCTCTTCGCTGAATAAATGCATATGCTTTAGAGGCGAGAGCTAAACTAATACTTGCTCTAGGAGATGCGCCGAAGCTAATTAGGTTTTCAAATTTCTTGAGGCCATATTGTTCTGGGTATCTTGTTGCAAATACTATGTCAACAATGTATTGCTCGATTTTTTCATCCATATAAACTTCTTTAACGAGTTCACGTGCAGCAAGGATGTCTTTAGTCTTAAGAATTTGATTTGCGGTTGGGAACGATTTCGCTAGATTATGTCTAACGATAAGTTTTTCTTCTTCTTTTTTAGGGTAGTCTATAACTACCTTTAACATAAATCTGTCTACTTGTGCTTCTGGAAGTGGATATGTACCTTCTTGTTCAACTGGGTTTTGAGTAGCTAAAACTAAGAAAGGTTCATCCAGTTTGAAGCTTTCCTCTCCAATAGTTATTTGGCGTTCTTGCATAGCTTCAAGTAATGCTGATTGAACTTTTGCAGGTGCTCTATTTATTTCATCTGCAAGAACAAAGTTGGCGAAAATAGGTCCTTTTTTTATTGAAAACGTTTCGTTTTTAGGACTATAAATTTGAGTTCCTAAAACATCGGCAGGCAATAAGTCTGGCGTAAACTGAATTCTGCTAAAATTAGCGTCTAAGGTGTTTGCAAGTGTATTAATGGCTAATGTTTTTGCTAGTCCAGGAACACCCTCAAGTAGAATATGTCCATTTGAAAGAAGACCAATTAATAGTCTTTCGGTCATGTGTTTCTGTCCAACGATAACTTTGTTCATTTCCATCATGAGCATATCAATAAAAGCACTGTTTTTATTGATTTTCTCATTTAATTCTTTGATATCTACATTAGAAGTTGAATCCATAGTTTTAAAAGTTAAAATGCAATTTTATGTTGTACATCATTTTTTCGAAAATTCATAACGACACAAATTTAATCCTATTGTATAAAAAATCACAGATTTCAAAAAAAATATTACAATATGAATATTTTAGATTACTGAATTGAATAGGCTTTTTTAATTTGCTATTATTTAATTAACCAAATGTATTAAGTATTTCTTTTCAATTGAATATCTTCGCGAAGTTTAATGAAGCAAAGATATTTCATAGAGTTAATGTACGATGGCACAGCCTATCATGGTTGGCAAGTTCAGCCTAATTCATCTACAGTTCAAGAACAAATTAACCTGGCTTTAAGTACTGTTTTAGGTGAGGAAATAAATGTAGTTGGAGCGGGTAGGACCGATACTGGTGTACACGCCAAACAAATGTTTGCTCATTTCGACAGCTTAATATCTTTTAATGAAATAGACCTCGCTTATAAGTTAAATTCATTTTTGAAGAATGATATAAGTATTGTAAGAGTTTTTAAAGTTGAAGATTCTGCTCACTCACGATTTGATGCTATTTCAAGAAAGTATGAGTATTTGATTCATACGAATAAAAATCCTTTTCTATTGAATAAGTCTTGGTACTTTCACGGATTATTGGATATTAACATGATGAATGAAGCCTGCAAATTATTGCTCAATTATTCTGACTTTACCTCCTTTTCTAAATTACACACACAGACTAAAACAAATAATTGTTCGGTTACATCAGCATTATGGAAAAAAGTTGATGACAGTTTAGTATTCACTATTGAGGCGGATAGATTTTTAAGAAATATGGTGAGGGCTATTGTTGGGACACTTATTGCAGTGGGAGAAAAAAAGATTTCTATTGAAGATTTTATTCAAATAATTGAAAGTAAGGATAGAGCTAATGCGGGTGTTTCTGTACCTGCATACGGATTGTACCTGGTGAATGTTAACTACCCTAAAACTATTTGTAATGAGTAAAGTTGAGGGTAAAACATTTGATATTACATTACTTAAACGAGTGATGGGCTATGTGAAACCTTATAAATCGCTGTTTTTAGGCACTTCATTATTTGCGATTTTGATTGCCTTTTTATCTCCTGCAAGACCTATACTTATTCAATATGCTTTTGATAATTTTATTTTGAGCCCTGATGAGCATAAGTTGATGCTCATTACTTTACTACTTGTTTTGCTTTTAATTGCAGAAAGTGTATTTCAATATTTTTATACTTATTGGGCAAACTTTTTAGGCCAAAGCGTTATAAAGGATTTGAGGCTACAGACTTATAAAAAGATAATCAATTTCAGACAACAGTTTTTCGATAAAAATCCAATAGGTTCATTGGTTACAAGAGTTGTCTCAGATATTGAAACGATTTCTGAAATTTTTTCTCAAGGATTATTAGTCATAATTGCGGATGTTTTAAAGCTTATTATTGTTATCGTTGTGATGTTTGTTACAGACTGGAGACTTACGTTATTCAGTCTAGCATCAATTCCACTTTTACTCATTGCCACATATTGGTTTAAACGATCTATTAAATCAGCATTTCAGGATGTTAGAAAGCAGGTTTCAGCTTTAAATACCTTTGTTCAAGAGCATATTGTTGGTATGTATATAGTTCAACTTTTCAACAGAGAAAAAGAAGAGTTTAGTAGGTTTAAGAAAATTAACGAAGCACACAGAGATGCACATATTCGTTCTATTTGGTATTATTCTATATTTTTTCCAGTAGTTGAAATATTATCAGCCTTTTCTGTTGGTTTACTAATTTGGTGGGGAGGTATAGAGTCTGTAATGTCTGATGAAGTAACTTTGGGAGAAC
Source organism: Flavobacteriales bacterium (assembly GCA_016779935.1). Classification (NCBI taxonomy): domain Bacteria; kingdom Pseudomonadati; phylum Bacteroidota; class Flavobacteriia; order Flavobacteriales; species Flavobacteriales bacterium. The sequence continues at coordinate 4,102 of JADHMQ010000005.1, read as the reverse complement.
TCATTGCTTTCATACTTTATATTCACATGTTGTTCCGACCAATTAGGCAGTTAGCCGATCGTTTTAATGTGCTTCAAATGGGAATGGTTGCTGCTGAACGTGTTTTTAAAATTATCGATAATTCTGAATCCATTTCTGATGATGGTGCTTTAGAGCTAAAAGATTGCGCTGGAGAGATTGAGTTTAAAAATGTTTGGTTTGCATACAATGACGAAGACTGGGTTTTAAAAGGAGTTTCATTTAAAGTTAAAGCCGGAGATACACTAGCAATTATTGGGGCAACTGGCTCAGGAAAATCTACAATCATAAACCTCCTAACACGAAATTACAATATAAATAAAGGAGAAATATTCATTGATGGCAAAAACTATTTGGAATACAGTTTAGATTCTCTTCGTAAAAATATTGCAGTGGTTTTGCAGGATGTTTTTTTGTTTTCAAATTCAGTTTTAAATAATATTACTTTAGGAAGGGAAATTGCATTTGAAGATGTACAAAAATATGCACGCGATATTGAAATTGAAGAATTTATTCAATCACTTCCAAATGGATATGATTATGATGTTAGAGAGAGGGGTAATATGCTGTCGTTAGGTCAAAGACAGTTAATTTCTTTTTTAAGAGCATATGTTATTCAGCCAAAAATATTAGTTTTAGATGAAGCAACATCAAGTATTGATTCTGAAAGCGAATTTTTAATACAACGTTCTACTGAAAAACTGACAAAAGGAAGAACCTCAATAGTTATTGCTCATAGGCTAGCTACAATTCAAAACGCAACTAAAATATTGTTATTGGATGATGGTGAAGTAGCTGAAGAAGGAACGCATTCTGAGTTGATTTTACTTGATAAAAAATACAGAACACTTTTTGATTTACAATTCAAATAATAGTTTGGATATGTAATGGACATCACTTGCTAGAAGATAATCATATAGTAATATTAGAATAGTTTTCTTAAATTGCGTGTCAGTTTAAAAAAACTCACACATGACTAGAAAATTATACTTAATAATCACTTTAATTATAACTTTTGTATTTGCAAAACCCTCTTTAGGACAGATTACAACCAATTCGATGGCTCCTTATGATTCTCCAACATTTCTCGTTGATAGTATATTACTGGGTGAGGGAGTTTCTGCAACTAATCATACTTTTCAGGGAGATCCAAACCAAATTGGTTTTTTTAATGGTGTAAATAGTAACATCGGAATTGATAGTGGGATAGTACTTGCTACAGGTAATATTTCTGAGATTGAGCCTGGAGGCATAGGTGGTTTTATTGTGAATAACATTGATGACCCTGATTTATTAGATTTAGCAAATTCAGTGCCTGGTCTTATAGAACAAAACTTTAACGTAACTAGTGTTAATGACGTAGCAATCTTAGAATTTGATTTTGTGCCTGTTTCTTCTTATTTATCATTCAAATACGTTTTTGCTTCACAGGAGTATTTTGCATATGAGAATACACAGTTTAATGATGTGTTTGGCTTTTTTATATCAGGACCAGGAATAGTTGGTCCGTATGCAAGTCCAGCAGCTTTCCCAGATGGTAGTATCAATATTGCTACTTTTCAGAGCGTTGAGCCAAATAGTTTAGGTGTTGATTTGCCAATTACAATTTCTTCAGTAAACGCCGATTACAACTCCACTTTTTTCATAAACAATCAAAATAATGGGAATAATACAGTAAACCCAAACAATGCGGATGGTTTTACTGTTGTTTTTACTGCTGAAGCTAACGTAGTTTGTGGAGAACTGTACCACATTAAACTGGCAATTGCTGATGGAACAGATTCGGGGTTATCTTCTTTCGTACTACTTGAGGCAGGAAGTTTTAGTTCACCCCCATTGAAGGTGTCTAACAGTTTAGAGATAGATTCAATAAAAATATTTACGGATTGTGGAGCTCCAGTAGAATTAACCGCTGAGGTTGAAGGTGAATACACCTTCTTATGGAATACGGGTGACACTACACAAACCATTTCAGCTACACCAGGTTATTATTGGGTTGAGGCAACAGATGCTTTTGGTTGTACTACACAATCTGATTCAATCAGAGTATTTTCTCAACCTATTCCAGAGATTATTTTGCCTGATACTTCTTATTACTGTGAAAACTCTAGTTTAACTTTAGATCCAGTCATTAATAGTGGTACAGCACCATTTTTCTACAACTGGGGTGGTTTAAGCACGGATTCCACTCTTACTGTTTCAACTGAGGGCAATTTCAGTTTATTACTTACGGATTCGAACGGTTGTACCGATAACCATCAAATCACGGTAATTGAACAACCAATTCCAGATTTGTCGTTTCAGCCCCAAGATATTTTGGTTTGTGGAGGTATACCAGTTGAAATTAATGTAAGTGGTGCCGATACCTACCAGTGGACACCAAATTTGTTTTTAAGTTCAGATACTGGCAGCACGGTGTTTACCACAACAGAATCATCTATCGTTTACACCGTTGTTGGTACGGATTCAATCGGCTGTTCAAACACACTGCTTATTCCTACAAACGCTACAAATGATTTTGATATTCAAATTGGTATCAATGCAGTTTCATGCCAAGGATTTAGTGATGGATCTATAACTTTAGTGCCTGAAAACACTGCGGTATCACCCATATTATATTCAATTGATGGTGGTCAAAGTTATTCGTCTGAGTTTATTTATGATAATTTAGATTATGGTTCCTATGTAGTTAAAGTAAAAGATGGATTAGGTTGTATAATTACTGATACGGCCGTCATTCCCTCAGCAGCACCAAATATTCAAGTTATTACAGTGTCCTCTGATGTTCCTTGTTCAGGTGATAATTTGGGAGAAATTGGAATACAATCTATTAGTGGTGGAAATATTACAACTGGCTACACTTACAAATGGTTTAATTCAAATACGAATCAGGTAATTAGTACTGATACATTTGCCAACGTTCCAGCAGGAGGATATTACCTTGTTGTTGAAGATGATAATGGCTGTCAAGGAACAGATGAAGTTTCTGTTGAACAGCCAAACGCCTTATCCTATGAAATTATAAAAAATGATATTTCATGTTTTGGAGCTAGTGATGGTTCAATTGAAGTTATAGTTAATGGTGGAGCAACACCTCCATATAGCTATGATTGGACTAATTATGGTAATGATACGTCATCGGTGTTAAACAATCTTACCGCTGGCACTTACGATTTAGAAATTTCAGACTTCAATAATTGTATTACTCACGTTTCAGTAGATATTAACCAGTCAGATGCCCCTTTAAATCTTCAAACAACCACTTCATCAATCAGTTGTTTTGGCAACCCTTCAGGTTCAGCCTCTGTTACTGTTTCAGGTGGTAGCGCACCATACTCCTATAATTGGAGCAGTGGTCATGTTACTGAAACAGCAGCTCAGTTAACTTCAGGTACTTATGTCGTACATGTTACTGATATTAAAAATTGTGTAGTTAGTGATACTGTTACAATAACTGGTAACCCTCAAATAACAACTATATTAAGTTCTACTCCAACATCTTGTTTTGGTTCTGGAGATGGAACAGCTTCTGTTAGTGCTAGTGGAGGAACTGGTAATCTTTCTTTCACTTGGTCTAATGGAAGTTCATCAACATCTATAACTTCTAATTATGGAAATTACTGGGTTAAAGTAGAGGATAGCATTGGGTGTTTTGTTATAGATACTATTTTAATTAATCAGCCACATAAACTACGAGCAAGATTAAAACCAACCGATGCACTTTGTTATGGCTCAGCCGATGGTATGATTACAGCTGATGTATTTGGAGGAACACCGACTTATACATATGACTGGACTATTAATGGTAATTCGTTAGGTATAAATAATAACGTTATAAACGGTTTGCCTTATTCCAATCAGCCTTATCAGTTAAGCGTTACTGATTTAAATGGCTGTAATCAATTAGCATATGCCTTTATAAATCATCCTGAAGAGCTAGTACTAGATACAAGTGAAATAGTTTCTGCTTATTGTTTGAACATTCCGTCTGGAGATGCTTCTGTTGTTGCTTCGGGTGGTTTCTTGAATACTAATGGAACTTATTCTTTCAGTTGGAATACAGGAGATACAACCTCTCTTATAT
>JADHMQ010000004.1 GCA_016779935.1 Flavobacteriales bacterium | reverse complement strand
TGAACTTCCCTCAGCATATTCTGAAAAGAATACCTGCGCGTTCAAATTGCCATACGAAAACGCAGACAATATAAAGGCTAACAAGAAACAACAATAAGCACGAAGATTTTGAGTAATTTTTAAACTCATAATACTTGTTTTTGGTTAATATTAAGTTAATTTCTAATTCTTAGCAGAAGTTACCAACAAAAATAAATACACGTAAGTGACTGATAGTCAAAGTATTAATAAGTGGTTAGCGTCTTCTCTAAAGATTTAGAGTTTATAAAGATAGAATTCTTTTTTTAAAAATCAAATACTTAGCCAAAAAAAATAAATATTGAAACAGCTTATAAACAGTATATTTGTTGCTATGAAAATAACATATTTAATTCCTATAATTTTCTTTTTTAGCTGCGCTAATGTTGCTCCATTAAGTGGTGGAGATGTTGATAAGGCACCCCCTCAACAAATCTCAACTTTTCCTGAAAATAACAATACTCTTTTCAATGAAGACAAAATAATAATGGTCTTTGACGAAACGATTCAAATTAATCAAACAGAAAAGTTATTTTTTGCTCCATCCATAAGCAAGAATGTAGAATTAAACACAAAAGGCAATGAACTGTTGATTTCCTTTAAAGAAGATTTAGATGAAAACACTACCTATACTATCATTCTAAATGACATTGTAAAGGATGTTACCGAAGGGAATGTATTGCCTTACTTAGAGTATGCCTTTTCTACAGGCCCTGAAATTGACACATTATATATACAGGGCAAGGTTTTTGACGCCTTAAGCAAAAGCCCTATTGAAAAAATATGTGTGGGTTTATATTCGGATGATGCGTCTTATGACAGTATATTGTATAAACAAGAACCTGAATATTTAGCAATTAGCAATAATGATGGTAATTTTAAATTTTCAAATCTTCCCGACAAGCCCTTTGTGATTTACGCCTTAGAAGATATCGATAACAATAATATATTCAGTCTGCCACATGAAAAGGTCGGCTTCGTTTCTAATACAATAAAACCAAACGCAAACGACTTAACTGTTTTTTTGTTTGACGAAACAGCAATAAATGACTCTGTAAAAAAAACACCTTCAATACAGGGCGATAGCTTCGGCAGGTTAATTATAGACTCTTTGCCAAATACCCCTTTAATTGTTGAGCTAATTTATAAAGAAAGTATTGTATTTCGCACAACTGATTCTGAATCGCTTGAGATTGATTCCTTAAGTCCCGGCACTTATTCTTTACGGATTATACTTGACGATAATAATAATGGCGAATGGGATTCTGGTAATTTATTGCAAAAACAACAGGCTGAAACCGTCGAGTACTATGCTAAAGAAATTACTATTCGATCCGACTGGGATGTAATTGTTGAATGGAATACTAATGAATAGTAAACTTATCGGCGTCTTGCAAAAAAGGAAATTTATTTCGCGCAGACTGTAAGCTGTCTTTGCTGACCACTACTGTTTTAAGGGCTTCTTTTTCACCCCCTATATATATAATGTGTCCGCTGGCGTCAATTACTGCACTTTGGCCGTTGTATTTTATTCCATTGACATCTTCGCCTACTCTATTCACACCAACAACATAAGATTGATTTTCTATGGCCCTTGCGATTAAAAGCTGATTCCAATGTTGAATTCTCGTGACAGGCCAATTAGCAACATAGACTAATATATCGTAAGCGTCTGTATTTCTACTGTACACTGGGAAACGTAAATCGTAACATATTAACGGGCATATTCGCCACCCCTTGTATTCAACGGTTAAACGCCTATCGCCTTTATGGATAAATGATTCCTCCTTCATTAGAGTAAACAAATGTCTTTTATCATAGTGCTGAACACTTCCATCTGGAAAGGCGCAAATTAATCGGTTGTATTTGTAGCCATTGTCTTCGATGAGTAAAGATCCTAAAATAAGGGCATTCTTTTCTTTGGATAAGTTCAGCATCCATTGTACACTTTCACCGTCCATAGATTCGGCTTTAGCACTCAAGGAAAAGGCTGTTGAAAATAATTCTGGTAAAATAATAACGTCTGTCTGCTTAACGGATTGGAGTAACTGTCCAAAATACGAGAGATTTGCTTTTGGCTGTTCCCATATTAGATGACTTTGTACTAATGTTAAGGAAAGTTCAGTCATCTAATCATTTGAAGCAAATTATTTTTTTGAGTTGACCGAAGCTGACAAGTACTCTCTGTTCATTCGAGCAATGTTTTCCAGAGAAATTTCTTTTGGACATTCTACTTCACATGCCCCAGTATTGGTACAGTTTCCAAATCCTTCTAAATCCATTTGATCAACCATATTTAACACACGGTCTTCTCTTTCCACTTGCCCTTGAGGTAATAGTGCAAGTTGAGAAACTTTTGCAGAAACGAATAACATTGCAGAAGAGTTTTTACATGTTGCAACGCAAGCTCCACAGCCTATACAGGTAGCTGCACTAAAGGCATCGTCAGCATCTTCTTTGGGAATTGGAATGGCGTTGGCATCAAGGGTATTTCCGGAAGTGTTTACAGAAACGTATCCTCCTGCTTGAATAACTCTATCAAAAGCAGAGCGGTTAACTACTAGATCTTTGATTACAGGGAAAGCTTTAGCTCTCCATGGTTCAATATAAATGGTTTCACCATCTTTAAACTCACGCATGTGCAACTGGCAAGTGGTAACAGCACGAGCAGGGCCATGTGCTTCTCCATTAATATACATTGAACAGCTACCACAGATACCTTCTCTACAGTCGTGATCAAAAGCGATTGGCTCTTCCCCTTTCTGTATGATATCATTATTCACTACATCCATCATCTCAAGGAAAGACATATCTGGACTTATATTAGTAGCTTTATATTCGACAATTTTGCCTTTTTCGTTGGCGTTTTTTTGTCGCCATACTCTTAACGTTAAATTCATATCGAATTATTTATAACTTCTTTGTTTTACCTCTATGTTCTCAAAAATCAGCTCTTCTTTGTGAAGGGTTGATTCTGAGGGTTTTTCATTGTATTCCCACGCAGAAACAAAAGTGAATTCTTTATCGTTTCGTAATGCTTCTCCTTCCTCTGTTTGCGATTCTTCTCTAAAGTGACCGCCACAAGACTCGGCACGCTCAAGCGCATCTTTACACATTAGCTCACCTAACTCTAAAAAATCAGCTACTCGACCAGCTTTTTCTAACTCCTGGTTAAGTTCATTAGATGAACCTGGGATATTTACTTCTTTCCAAAACTCTTCCCTAAGTGCCGATACTTCATCGATAGCTCTTAGAAGGTCCTCTTTGTTTCTTGACATTCCACACTCATTCCAAATAATCTTTCCGAGCTTTTTGTGGAAATAGTCAACCGTCTTAGTTCCTTTATTACTTACCAGTTTATCTATTCGTTCTTTGGCTTGTTTTTCGGCCTCATCAAATTCTGGTAAATCTGTTGGGATAGAACCCGTTCTAATATCATCAGCTAGGAAATCTCCAATAGTGTATGGTAATACAAAATAACCATCAGCCAACCCTTGCATAAGTGCAGAAGCGCCTAAACGGTTAGCGCCATGATCAGAAAAATTAGCTTCCCCACATGCATATAAGCCAGAAATATTGGTCATTAAATTATAATCAACCCATAGTCCTCCCATTGTGTAATGTACAGCTGGATAAATTTTCATTGGTGTTTCGTATGGGTTATCGTCAGTAATTTTTTCATACATCTGAAACAGGTTTCCATACTTTGCTTTGACAACCTCTTTTCCAAGTTTAGTTACTAATTTAGAGTCAGAATCATCTAGTCCCTTGATGTTTGCCTGCTCTTTACCATAACGCTCAATCGCCGATGCGAAATCTAAAAATACCGCTTCTCCAGTCTCGTTAACACCGTATCCGGCATCGCAACGCTCTTTGGCAGCTCTACTCGCTACATCTCGTGGCACTAGGTTTCCAAAGGCTGGGTATCTTCGTTCTAAGTAATAATCTCTTTCGTCTTCAGTTAATTCTGTTGGTTTCTTTTTGCCTGAACGGATAGCTTCTACGTCCTCAATATTTTTAGGTACCCATATTCTACCATCATTTCTTAAAGATTCAGACATCAATGTAAGTTTAGACTGATATTCTCCTGAAACAGGTATGCATGTTGGGTGTATCTGGGTAAAGCATGGATTAGCAAAGTAAGCCCCTTTCTTGTGGGCTTTCCATGCTGCAGTTACGTTACTTCCCATAGCATTAGTACTTAAGAAGAAAACATTTCCATATCCTCCTGAAGCCAATACTACTGCGTGAGCTGAATGACGTTCTATTTCGCCAGTAATTAAATTTCTTGCTATGATTCCTCTGGCTTTGCCATCAACAATTACAACATCAAGCATCTCATGACGGTTGTACATGCTGATTTTTCCTTTATTGATTTGGCGGGACATTGCTGAATAGGCTCCTAAAAGAAGTTGTTGCCCTGTTTGCCCTTTGGCATAAAATGTTCTTGATACCTGAACGCCACCGAAAGAACGGTTATCTAATAAGCCCCCATATTCTCTAGCAAATGGAACGCCTTGCGCAACACATTGGTCGATAATATTTGTGCTAACCTCAGCTAGTCGATAGACGTTTGCTTCCCTTGATCGGTAGTCTCCACCTTTTACTGTATCGTAAAATAGTCTGTAGACTGAATCGCCATCGTTTTGGTAGTTTTTGGCAGCATTTATTCCACCTTGAGCAGCAATCGAATGCGCACGTCTTGGCGAGTCTTGGAAGCAAAACGACTTAACGTTGTAGCCCATTTCTGCAAGAGATGCAGCCGCCGAGGCCCCTGCTAAACCAGTTCCTACAACAATCACGTCAATGGATCGCTTATTGGCAGGGTTTACTAAATTAATAGAGTTTTTATGCTTAGTCCATTTGTCTTTTAATGGACCTTCGGGAATTTTAGCGTCTAATTTGCTCATATACTTTTTATTATCTGAAATAAAGGGATAAAGGTATTATTGCAAATGCTAGGGGTATAAGTATCCCAAAAGCAAAGCCGATATTTTTAACCAACTGTTTGTACTTAGGGTGGTTGGCTCCTAAGGTCTGAAATGCACTAGAAAAACCATGTGTAAGGTGAAAGGCTATAGCAATCATACACACCACATAAAGGATTACATACCACAACTGCTCAAAAGCTTGGGTAGTAATAATGTACAAATCTTTTACTTCTTCTCCTCCAATTATTGTTTTTGGAACATCGCCAAAATGCATTTCGTACCAAAAACTTCTCATGTGAATGATAAGAAACAACAACAAAATAGTTCCTAAAAAACCCATGTTTCTGGAGGCCCAATTCGAGTTTGCGCTAGGCTTGTTGTAGGCGTAAGCAACTGGGCGGGCCTTCTTATTTTGGATAGTCAAAAGTATTCCGTCAAAAGCATGAAAAAGAATGCCAAAGTAGGTTAAGTAGGATAATATTTTCACTATCGGGTTGGTCGTCATGAAGCGAGCATACAGATTAAATGAATCTGATGCTGCATCAGCAGGTAATAATAATTGCAAATTTCCTAGTAAATGACCAACCAAAAACAGGCATAAAAATAGCCCTGTAATGGCCATCCAGTACTTTTTTACTAGAGAGGATTTAATCAAAATTGAGTTACTCATTGATAAACGATTTAGGAAAGTACAAATTTAACACCCAAAACATTCAAAAACAACTAATAAACCATTTAATATATGGAGTTTAGAATCATTCAAAATACTATATCTTTGAAAAAAATATTTACGTAATGAGATATAAAGCCATTTCTAAAGAATTATTTGAGGTAAATAGAAAGAATTTTTGCTCATCAATGACTGAAAATTCGATTGCTATTTTTTGCTCGAACGACCAAATGCCAACGAACTCTGACGGCACCATGCCCTTCAAACAAAACAGCGATTTGTTCTGGCTAAGCGGCGTAGACCAAGAGGAAAGCAAAGTCGTTTTATTTCCTAATTGTTCTAATCCAAATCATCGAGAGATATTATTTTTAAAAGAAACTAGTGAGCTTATTGCTATTTGGGAAGGGGCTAAATTAACCAAAGAACAAGCCTTCACCACTTCTGGCATAAAAACAGTGTATTGGAACAGCGAATTTGATAAGGTGTTTGAAAGCCTAATGACTGAGGCTGAAACTGTTTTTTACAACTCAAACGAACATTCCAGAGCTACTTCTGAGGTAGAAACTCAAACCGATAGGTTCAACAACTGGTGTAGACAAACCTACAGCGATAAAAATTATGTTAAATCAGCTCCCATTTTGCATGGGCTTCGATCAATAAAACACCCCATTGAAATTGACCTTTTACAAAACGCTTGCAATATCACCGAAAAAGGGTTTCGCAGGGTGTTAAACTTCGTTAAACCAGGCGTAATGGAATATGAAATTGAAGCGGAATTTATGCATGAATTTCTAATAAATCGTTCAAAAGGGTTTGCTTATGAACCTATCATCGCTTCTGGAAGAAATGCTTGTGTATTGCACTACATAGACAACAACAAAGAGTGTAAGGATGGTGACGTTATACTTATGGATGTAGGCGCTGAATATGCTAACTATGCTTCAGATATGACTAGGTGCATTCCTGTTAGTGGTCGTTTTACTAAACGACAAAAAGAGGTGTATAATGCTGTGTTAAAAGTAATGAAAGAGGCTACAAATATGTTAACTCCAGGTACATTACTAGGCGATTATCACAAAGAGGTTGGTAAAGTTATGCAATCGGAATTATTAGGCTTAGGGCTTTTGGACCAGCATGATATAGACAAACAAGACCCTAAAAACCCTGCTTTCCGAAAGTACTTTATGCACGGAACAAGTCATTATTTAGGCTTAGATGTTCATGATGTGGGTCATTGGGACACTCCAATCAAAGAAGGTATGGTGTTTACTTGTGAACCTGGCATCTATATTTTAGAAGAAAACCTCGGAATACGTATTGAGAATGACTTAGTTATTACAAAAGACAAACCGTTTGACTTAATGGCTAATATCCCTATTGAAGTCGATGAGATTGAAAGCCTTATGAAAATTAGTTTGGAATAAACACTTTTGTTGATTGTTTTTGTCCGTCTTTGAATCCGACTACTAATACGTAAATTCCTTTGGTAAAATGTCGGATGTTTACTTCTGTTTTGCTATTCTGCCTAGCTATTTTTTTGCCAGAAAGTTCGTACACTTCTAAACTTACAATTTGTTTTTCTTGCCCCTCTACAAATAGCCTAGAGTCAGAGGTCAAAAACACCTTAAAGTTAGGCTCTTCTATATGTGTTCTAATTCCCGAAACTTCATCAATCACATATACCTCTTATGTATATTGTTCAATTGTAACAATATCTACTTCTTCATTATCAAAAACTACTGGCCAAACTACTATTATATTGTCACCATCAACAAAACCATTCTGCGATTTAACATGAACATAACCACCAATAATTGACGAGCTTGCTGAATCAACTTCAGGCCATCCCAAATGAAAACTATCTCCAGGGGCAAGATAATAGTTCTCATCATCTGGAGACAATAATGGACCCTCACCTAAAACCGATACTTCAGAGTTTACGCCACACATCAACTGAATGGGCCAAAAAATAGTATCGCTTCCATTATTTACAACACTTAAACTAACGCCTAAGATACCCCCCATATAGGCAGTATCAGAGATAATAGGATTATAATGACCAAAAGATAAACTGTAATTTGACTGTGCTTTTCCATAAAAAGCACCCAACATAAGCAGTATGATTAATTTTTCTTTCATGACTCTGAAAATATAATACGAATATACACACTAAACATTTCAAAAAGTAGTTTAAATAATAATTATCTTACGCCTTCAAAATGAAAAAACTTATACTGCCATGAATATTGTATATGAACTTATTCATTCTATGAACAAAGAAGAGTTAAGAACATTCAAGCTCATCTCTAATAGAGTAAAAACACCCAACGTACGAAAAGAATTTCTTTTGCTCTCTTATTACAAGAGAAAAAATAAAACATACGATGAAGAGAAGATTTCAAAAAAACTCTACGGCGATAACAAAAACGCATTTTATAGGCTGAAAAATAGACTGCTATCTAACATAATAAATAGCTTAACCTTTCAGCACATTAATAAGGACAACGACTTATCAACTTTTAAGCTAATCTTAATAGGTAAAAAGCTAAAGGAAAAAGGGCTGTATGACCTTTGCTACACCATTCTTCAGTTAGCTGAAAAAAAAGCCGAGAAACTAGAACTGTTCGAGCTTCTTAATCTTGTTTACTTAGAACTCATCAAGCTTTCGTACGAAAAATCAGAAATTAATGTTGAGTCGTACTTGGCTAAACGAAAAAAGAACAACAAAAAACTACTTCAAATTAATGAAATTGATGATGTCTTGGCAATGGTAAATTTCAAAATGAAAAAACACCAAAACTACTCTGATGTTAATCAAAAAACAATTAACTTACTAGAAAACACAATAAGCGAATATTCATTAAATCCAGAAATAATAAAAAGCGCCACGCTTAAGGTTAAAATCATTCAAACAATAAGTAAACTACTGCTACAAAAGAGATTATATACAGAGCTTGAAGCATTCCTTAAACAGAGTTATAGAGACTGTATTGATTCCAATGTTTTTTCTAAAAAAAATCATGAGGTCAAACTTCAAGTGTTGACGTACTTAACAAACTGCTTGTTTAAAAATAAAAAATATGAAGAGTCTATTTCAAAGGCATTAGAACTGCGTAAATCTATAGATGAATACGATGGGATGTTGTTCAACAAATACATTTTTTATTATTACAATGGTTTGGTTATCAACTACTCCAGAACGGATAAAGAAAAAGCGATTGAAGTGTTGTTACAAGCTAAAAATGAAGAGCCCATTATAGCCTCCGACTATCACTACTTTTTTGTTTGCTCCAATCTAGCACTTCAATATTTTGACCAAAAAAAATATAAACCGGCAATCAAAAATTTAAGTCGAATTATACAGCATAAAAATTTCTTGAATTTTGATCTCTCATTTCAAATTAAAATTATTGCTGCAGAGTTAATAATAAGGTATGAAATCGGTGATTTTGATATGTTGGAAATGAGAATTAAAAGTGTGAGAAATAGATTTAAATCCTTGCTGTCAAAAGAAAGTTACAAGCGCGAAAAAATTCTCATAAAAATCATTAGTAAGTTAATCTATGTTCAACGAATCGACTTAAATGAAAGCCTACAGAACGACATAAGAATGCTGTTATCAATTTTAAGCATAGAAGAAGCTGACGAAAGCGATATAATTAATTATAACCGATGGATATCAGAAAATATTCTAGCTGATTGAGTTCCACCCTTGAGCTATTAAGGGCTGGTGATTATCGTTTTTAGATACAAATACTGTTCCACTACTTTGGTCGGTGATGTGTCCAATTACTGTTAAGTCAGGGTCGTTCTTAATTTTTTCATAATGCTCTTGACTTATAGTAAACAACAACTCGTAATCCTCACCACCACTTAATGCACAAGTAGCTGCATTAAGATTAAGCTCTTCGGCGGTAGTAATAGCAGAAAAATCTATTGGTAATTTGTCTTCATAAATAGCACATCCTGAGGAAGAGTTCTTGCACAAATGCAAAAGTTCGGACGATAAGCCATCAGAAATATCAATCATGGATGTGGGTACAATAGCTTGACTTTTTAACAGCTCGATAACATCTTTTCTTGCCTCAGGCTTGAGCTGTCTTTGTAGAACATAATCTTTATTTTGCAAGTCTGGCTGCATACTTGGATTTGCCTCAAAAACTTGTTTTTCTCTATTCAAAATCTGTAAACCCAGATAAGCAGAGCCTAAGTCACCAGAAACCACAATCAAATCATGCTCTTTAGCGCCGCTTCTGTACACTACATTCTCTTTTGACACTTCGCCAATAGCAGTTATACTAATACATAATCCAGAGGTAGAAGAAGTTGTGTCACCTCCAACAAGGTCAACGTTATAATTTTTACACGCCAAGTGGATTCCCTCATACAACTCTTCAACAGCCTCAAGAGGAAATCTATTTGATAATGCGATACTCACCGTAATATGCTTAGCATCGCCATTCATAGCGTAGATGTCCGATAGATTTACAACAACCGATTTGTAGCCTAAATGCTTCAACGGAGTGTAGCTTAAGTCAAAATGAACCCCTTCTACAAGCATATCTGTTGTAACCAAAGTGAATGAATTACCACTATCGATTACAGCACAATCATCACCAATCCCTTTGACAGTGGAGTCGTTTTGAATACTAATACTCTTGGTTAAATGTTCAATTAAACCGAATTCTCCAAGCTCAGAAATAGGTGTTCTTTTAGGTGTCTTATCTTCTAATAAACTCATCCTACAAATGTAAGGCGAAAATTAACATGAACGATACCGAAGAATAATATGATTTAAAGCATATAATTTTGTAATTTTGCACTCTAATATGAATACATTTTAAATAAGATGATTCAAGTAACACAAGAAGCAAAAACCAAATTAATATCCTTGATGAAGGAAGAAGGGCACGATGAGGCCTCAGCTTTTGTCAGAGTAGGCGTCAATAGTGGTGGCTGCTCAGGTTTGTCCTACGACTTAGGTTTTGATGATAAGGAAAATGAAGACGATAAGTCTTTTGAAGACAATGGCGTTAAAATCGTAGTTAATAAAAAAAGTTATTTGTACCTTATTGGTACCGTCTTAGAATATTCGGGTGGTTTGAATGGTAAAGGATTTGTTTTTAACAACCCTAATGCCTCCAGAACCTGTGGTTGCGGAGAGAGTTTTTCAGTTTAATTTATTACGTTAAATATCTTGTCAGAAGAAGAAAAAATATTAGAAGAGGTAACAGGTGCGGACTATAAATATGGTTTCACAACAGATATTGAAAGTGACACTATACCAAAAGGACTTAACGAGGATGTCATTAGGCTAATTTCTAGCAAAAAAGAAGAGCCAGAATGGTTGCTTAACTACAGGCTCAAAGCGTTCGAAACGTGGAAAAAAATGGAAGAGCCTAATTGGGCAAACATCAAATACGTTAAGCCAAACTATCAGGACATAATCTATTATGCAGCTCCAAAGCAAAAGAAGAAATTGAATAGCCTTGATGAGCTAGACCCTGAGATGAAAAAGACCTTTGACAAGCTCGGAATTTCAATTGACGAACAAAAGAAGTTAGCTGGTGTAGCAGTTGATTTTGTAATGGATAGTGTATCTGTAGCTACTAGTTTCAAAGACAAACTCGGTGAGCTAGGTATTATATTTTGCTCCATAAGTGAGGCAGTAAAAGAACATCCAGAACTAGTAAAAAAATACATTGGAACTGTTGTTCCTATATCTGATAATTTTTTCTCTGCACTAAACTCAGCGGTATTCACTGATGGCTCTTTCTGCTACATTCCAAAAGGCGTAAAATGCCCTATGGAGCTTTCCACCTATTTCAGAATAAACCAAGCAGGAACAGGACAATTCGAAAGAACCCTACTCATAGCCGATGAAGGAAGCTACGTGAGTTATCTAGAAGGTTGTACAGCGCCAATGAGAGATGAAAATCAACTTCATGCTGCAGTAGTAGAATTAATTGCAATGGACGATGCTGAAATAAAATATTCTACAGTTCAAAACTGGTACCCAGGTGACGCTAACGGCGTTGGTGGTGTATTCAACTTTGTAACCAAAAGAGGCATTTGCTACAATAGGTCTAAAATTTCATGGACTCAAGTAGAAACAGGTTCTGCAGTAACGTGGAAATACCCCTCTTGCATTTTAAAAGGAGACAACTCCATAGGTGAATTTTATTCCGTTGCAGTCACCAACAACTACCAACAGGCAGATACGGGAACTAAAATGGTACACCTCGGTAAAAACTCCAAGAGTACAATCATTTCAAAAGGAATCTGTGCTGGAAAAAGTGAAGGAAGTTATAGAGGTCTCGTAAAGATTCAAAAGAGTGCAGAAAACGCTAGGAATTTCTCTCAATGCGACTCTTTACTCATGGGTGACAAATGCGGCTCACATACCTTTCCTTACATTGAAGTTAAAAATAAATCTGCCAAAATTGAGCACGAGGCAACCACCTCAAAAATTGGAGAAGACCAAATTTTTTATTGCAACCAAAGAGGTATAGGAACAGAAGAAGCCATTGCGCTGATTGTAAACGGCTATTGCAAAGACGTTCTGAATCAATTACCAATGGAATTTGCAGTAGAAGCACAAAAACTATTGGCCATCAGCTTAGAAGGAAGCGTTGGATAAACAAAACTATATGTTAAAAATAAACAATTTAAAAGCCTCAATAGAAGGCAATAAAATACTAACCGGCATTAACCTTAACGTAAATCCAGGCGAAGTACATGCTATCATGGGTCCAAACGGCTCAGGAAAAAGCACATTGTCATCGGTTATTGCTGGACGTGAAGAATACGAAATTGAAGACGGAACTATCGACTTTGACGGAGAAAGCATCATGGACTTATCCCCTGAAGAAAGGGCTCACAAAGGAATCTTTCTATCTTTTCAATATCCCATTGAAATTCCTGGAGTATCCGTATCAAACTTTCTTAAAACATCCCTTAACGAAAGTAGAAAAGCGCAAGGACTTGAGCCTTTGCCTGCTGGTGATTTGCTAAAGATGATGCGTGAAAAAATGGAACTTCTTGAAATTAAAAAAGGATTCCTAAGCCGTTCTTTAAATCAAGGGTTTTCTGGAGGCGAAAAAAAGAGAAATGAAATCTTTCAGATGGCAATGCTAGAGCCAAAGCTCGCTATACTAGACGAAACCGATTCAGGACTTGATATCGACGCTTTACGTATCGTTGCTAATGGTGTAAACAAGCTTAAATCTAAAGAAAATGCAACCGTTTTAATTACCCATTACCAGCGTTTGTTAGACTATATCGTTCCTGACTTTGTACACGTACTTTACAACGGGCGAATAGTAAAATCAGGAACCAAAGAGTTAGCACTTGAACTAGAAGAAAAAGGCTACGATTGGATTATAAAAGAAGCTGAGCAACTGTGAATTTAAAAGATAAACTCATACAAGCATTTCAGGAAACTGAAAGCACCCTTTCCTTTCAAAAAGAAAGAAAAGACAGCATGCGTAGACTTGAAGAATTTGGCTTTCCAACCGTGAAGGACGAAGAATGGAAATACACCAATTTATTGCCAATCATCAAAAACGAATACGCTCTTTCAGCAGATGAAAGTATCATATCAAAAGATATACTCAACAAATATATTTTAACACAAACAGAAACAAACGTAATTGCATTTGTAAACGGTCAATTTAGTCAAGAGCTTTCCAATGTCGACACTGATAAAATTACACTTTGCCCACTATCTGTTGCAGAAAAAACGCACTCAACAGTAGTTGAAAACCATTGGGGGAAAGCACTTCCTGAGCACCCAGACAGTTTAGTTTCTTTAAACACAGCTCTTTCAAAAGAGGGTGTCTTTATACATGTTCCAAAAAATACTGTAGCAGAAAGACCTATTCAAATCGTTTACTTCACAACAAACATCTCAAGCGACTTGTTTTTACAAACGCGCAACCTGGTTGTTGTAGAAGAAAATGCTCAGATACAAATTACAGAAAGACACCAAAACATAGACCAAAAAGAGGTCTTCACAAATTCGGTGACAGAAATCTTTGCTCAAGACAATTCGCTTATCGATTTTTATAAAATACAAAACGACAAACGCAACTGTTCTCTCATAGATAATACTTGGGTAAAGCAAGGCAAAAACTGTATTTGTACAGTTGATACCTTCAGCTTTGGGGGCAAATTTATTCGAAACAACCTCAGTTTTTTACTACAAGGTCAACATTCAGAAAGTAATATGAGGGGCATCACTCTAATTGGGGAGAACCAATTAGTTGACCACCATACTCTAGTTGATCATGCAGTCCCTAACTGCCAAAGCAATGAGATGTATAAAGGAATATTTGACGATAATTCTAAAGGTATTTTCAATGGTAAGGTTATGGTTAGACCTGATTCGCAAAAAACCAATGCATTTCAGTCCAACAACAATTTACTCCTCACCGATTCAGCATCCATTGACACCAAGCCACAGCTCGAAATATATGCCGACGATGTAGCCTGTAGCCACGGCTGTACCGTAGGTCAGCTCGACGATGATGCTCTGTTTTATCTGCGTTCGCGAGGCATTCCATTCAAAGAAGCTCAAGCAATGCTAATGTATGCTTTTGCCAATGACGTTCTGAATAATGTTAAAATTCCTGAGCTTAAACAAAAGCTAAACCGAATTATTGCTGAAAAATTAGGAGTTCAAATTGATATTGAAGTCTAAATTATGCTAAATGTTTCCAAAATACGCCAACAATTTCCAATACTTCACCAAGAAGTAAACGGATATCCTCTTGTGTATTTAGACAATGGAGCAACTACACAAAAACCCAAAGTGGTTATTGATGCCATTCAGCGGT
This sequence comes from Flavobacteriales bacterium, assembly GCA_016779935.1. NCBI lineage: Bacteria > Pseudomonadati > Bacteroidota > Flavobacteriia > Flavobacteriales > Flavobacteriales bacterium. Next base: position 90,303 of record JADHMQ010000004.1, on the reverse strand, counting down.
ATTACGAAATGCAAAACTCAAACATACACAGAGGCGTTCATTACCTCAGCCAATTGGCAACTGATGAGTATGAAGCATCGAGAGAAACCGTTAGAAAACATTTAAATGCCGACCACCTTCACGAAATAATTTTCACAAAAGGAAATACAGAAGCCATTAATTTAGTAGCAAACGGCTTTCGAGCTCTACTAGCTTCAACAGATGAGGTTTTGGTCTCAGCTATGGAACACCACTCCAATATCGTTCCATGGCAAATGGCATGTGAAAGCTCTGGAGCAAGCCTTAAAGTGATTCCTATGAACAGTAAAGGCGAACTGGATATGAAAGCTTACGAAAGCTTGCTTTCAAATAACACTAAAGTTGTCGCTGTAAACCATATTTCTAACGCTTTAGGCACTATAAATCCTGTAAAAGAAATCATACAATTGGCACACCAAGCTAGTGCAGCAGTACTTGTTGACGGCGCTCAGTCAGGCCCCCATTCACACATTGACGTAAAGGATTTAGACGCTGATTTCTATTGTATTTCAGGGCACAAAATATACGGACCAACAGGAATAGGAGCCTTATACGGAAAAGAGGAATGGCTCAATAAACTACCTCCTTATCAAGGTGGTGGCGAAATGATTGCCACTGTAAGTTTTAAAGAAACGACCTACGCTACACTCCCTCATAAGTTTGAAGCCGGAACACCCAATATTGCTGGTGGAATAGCCCTTAAGACAGCTATTGATTGGCTCAACGACATTGGTCTTGATAATGTAATGGCTTATGAAAACGAACTACTAGAATATGCCACACAAGAATTAGCTAAAATTGAGGGTATGCGATTTATAGGTACAGCCTCTAACAAAGCGGCAGTAATATCCTTTTTAGTGGGCGACATTCACCCCTACGATATGGGAATGATATTAGACAAATTAGGCATAGCTGTACGAACTGGACACCATTGTGCTCAGCCTGTAATGGATGAGTTTTGCATCCCTGGTACTATTCGTGCATCATTTGCCGTTTACAACACAAAAGAAGAGGTTGACAGATTGGTAGAAGGCGTTAAAAAAGCACAACAAATGCTTTCATAACTATGGCAAGTATTAAAGAAATACAACAAGATATTATTGACGAGTTTGACATGTTCGACGAGTGGATGGAGAAGTACGAACACATCATTGATTTAGGCAAGTCTTTGCCACTAATTGAAGATGCTCATAAAACAGAAGACAACCTCATCAAAGGATGTCAGTCTAGAGTATGGTTACATGCCAACAAAGAAGATGATAAGGTGGTTTATACTGCTGATAGCGATGCCATTATGACTAAAGGTATCATTGCCCTTTTGGTGCGTACATTTTCAGGTCAAAAAGCTCAAGATATTGTGGAAGCAGACACCGATTTCATCAATCAAATTGGATTAAAAGAGCAACTTTCACCGACCAGAGCCAACGGATTAGTGTCTATGGTCAAACAAATGAAGCTGTACGCTTTAGCGTTTCAATCTCAAAACTAAGTACTATGAAAACAGAAGCAGAATTACAAGCCATTGGCGAAAAAGTAGTAGAACGAATTTGTCAAATTTATGACCCAGAAATCCCTGTAAATATTTACGAATTGGGACTGATATACGACATCCAAGTCAGTGAGGAATGTGATGTTGAAATTGAAATGACATTAACTTCACCAAACTGTCCTGTGGCTGAAACTTTGCCGGTAGAAGTGGAAGAAAAAGTGAAAGTGGTAGAGGAGGTTCGAAATGTAAAAGTAAACATCACCTTTGACCCCCCTTGGGACAAAGACATGATGAGTGAAGAAGCTAAACTTGAACTAGGAATGCTGTAAATGACAGAAGAAATTGTCAATAGAGTTGCCAATAGTGGCTTGATTACCTTTGACCTTGAGGAGTACTACCCTAAGGGAAAGCGACGCTGTATTGACCTTAAACACTGGCTATTTGAAGAGCTCATTCTCAAAGAAAAAGACTTTAGACAATCGGTAAAAGATTACAACTGGTCACAGCATAAAGATGAGTTTGTATGCATAGACTGCACCGCTGACGCCATTGTTCCCGTATGGGCGTATATGCTTATTACAAGTTCGCTTAACCCCTTTGCTAAAAAGATTGTTAGAGGCAATATGGAGCAGTTGGAGTCCGCACTATTTCAAGAATTAATTGATGAATTAAATATTAAACCTTTTGTTGACCAAAGGGTCATCATTAAGGGTTGTAGCAATCTACCTGTTCCAGAAAGTGCTTACATCGCCATTACCTCTAAACTTAACCCAATAGCAAAAAGCATTATGTACGGAGAAGCCTGCTCCTCTGTCCCTATTTACAAGAAGAAATGAATCCAAAAATCGTTGATATAAAAGAAGGCATTTTGCCTTTAAGGAAGCTATTATTGCAGCACCCAGTTTACCAGCAATTACGCCATATAGATGACCTCAAAATTTTGATGGAGCAACATGTCTTTGCCGTTTGGGATTTTATGGCATTACTTAAAGCTCTACAATTTGGATTAACCAGTACCAATGCCCCTTGGGTGCCCATAGGCAATCCTAAAACTCGCCGACTCATAAACGAGATTGTATTGGAAGAAGAAAGCGATATGGACATAGAGGGCAATCCATCTAGCCATTACGAAATGTACCTGCAATCTATGAAGCAGTGTAGTGCAAACACCGAACAAGTAGAACGCTTTATTTCACGTTTACTTTCAGGCTATTCCCATAAAGAATTGCTAAAATTCAATGTAGAACAACTCAAAGACTACACCCTTGAATTTGTCAATACTACTTTCGAAATTATACACCGCGGGAAATTGCACGAGATAGCTGCCGCCTTCACTTTTGGTAGAGAAGACCTCATTCCAGATATGTTCCGTTCTATCGTCAACGATTTGGACAAGAACTTCCCGGGCAAACTAGATACTTTCCGCTACTACCTCGATCGACACATTGAGTTGGACGAAGAAGTCCATACCCCTCTAGCCTTACAAATGATTGAAGAACTCTGCGGAGATGATGATAGCAAATGGCAAGAAGCCAAAGAAGTGGCTACTAACTGCCTAAAAGCACGAATAAAACTATGGGATGGTATAGAGCAAAGCATTAAAACAGACAAATGGAAAAGGCTGTAAAAGCCTAAAGGTTTTTCTACATTCCATTGTTCATTAGTTTATCATAAAATCACATCCCTTCTTGTGCTTTTTTTATTTCTTTGCACGAAACCCAATTATTCAAAAATCTATTACAACTATGTTAAAAAGATTCATTACCCTATCCCTGGCACTATGTTTCGGCTTTCTTACGGTAAAAGCTGATGAAGGAATGTGGCTGCCTTTATTGTTATCTGATAACGAAGCAGATATGCAAGCCGTTGGCTTTAGACTTACTGCCAGCGATATTTACGATATAAATAACTCTTCATTGAAAGATGCAGTAGTTTCATTAGGTGGTTTTTGTACTGCCGAAATGATTTCTGACCAAGGGTTATTACTCACCAACCACCACTGTGGATTTGGTCAAATTCAATCTCACTCCTCTGTTGGTAACGACTACTTGACAGATGGTTTTTGGGCAATGGATAAAAGTGAAGAATTAGAGAACGAAGGTCTATTCGTTTCTTTCCTCGTTAAAATGGAAGACGTAACAGAACGTATAAATACTGCTTTAGACTCAGTTTCTGACGAAGAAAGATCAGGTGTAATTCGTAAGTTATCCGCTGAAATTGTAGCTGAAGCTACCGATAGCACACACTACAATGCACGTGTAAAATCTTTCTTTGGTGGTAACGATTTCTACCTTATGGTTTACGAAACATTTAACGATGTAAGACTAGTAGGTGCGCCTCCATCGTCAATAGGTAAATACGGTGGCGATACAGACAACTGGATGTGGCCAAGACATACAGGTGACTTTGCTCTATTTAGAGTTTACAGTGGTCCTGACGGAAAACCTGCTGAGTACTCAGAAGATAACATTCCTTACAAACCAAAGCACCACTTCCCAATCTCATTGGATGGTGTAGAAGATGGCGACTATTCTATGATTATGGGTTTCCCAGGTTCAACCGACAGATACCTCTCTTCATGGGGTGTAAAACAAGCCATTGAGCAATACAACCCTACTATTGTTAAGATTAGAGAGCGTAAATTAGGCGTAATGCGTTCACATATGGATGCGCGTGAAAAAGTACGAATCCAATACGCTTCAAAATATGCTAGTACAGCAAACTACTGGAAATACTACATCGGTCAGACCAAAGGGCTTAAGCGCATGAATGTATACGAGCAAAAACAAGCCCTTGAGGAGCAGTTTGATGCTTGGGTAGACGCTGATGAAGCAAGAACAGAAAAGTACGGAGAGGCTTTAGATTTATTAGCTGACGGTTACTACGATAATGAAAAAATCAACGAAGTAAGAATCTTTTTAAACGAAGCCATTTTCCAAGGGGCAGAAGTATTCTACTTTATCTATCAAGTACAAGACGCTATTAAGAACTTGCCTGAAGACCCTAAGGCCAGACGACTAGCGATAAACGATTTAAAAGATATAGCTCGAGAACATTTCAAAGATTACAACAAAGATTTAGATCAAGATTTGTTTGCTGAATTATTAGAGTTATACAACGACAATGTACCGTACAGCAAGCAGCCAGATGCTTTCGAAAAGGTAAGAAACCACAACTACACCAAGGGTGACTGGCACAAATTTGCTGCCTATGTGTACAAGACTTCTCCATTTGTAAGTCAGACTAAATTCTTTGCTTTCCTAGAAAGACCGTCGGTGTACAAATTGGAAAAAGACTATGCTGTGCGTATGTTCAATTCTATTATGGACCACTATACGGAAAAGGTACGAAGCAAGCGAATGGATGTGCGTGAGAAATTAGCAAAAGGCGAGAGGTTATACATAGCTGGTTTGAGAGAGATGATGCCTAACAAGAAGTTCTACCCAAACGCTAACTCAACTATGCGTTTGACTTACGGGCAAGTGGGCGACTATACCCCTGGGGATGCAATGCACTACGATTATGTAACTACTTTCGATGGGCTAATCGCTAAGAAGGACAATTCAGACGATGAGTTTATGGTGCCTGAGCGATTAGAGGAGCTTTACAATGCTAAAGACTATGGAAGGTATGCCGATAAGAACGGAGACCTTATCATCAATTTCATTAGTGGAAACGATATTACGGGTGGTAACTCTGGTAGCCCAGTGTTAAATGCTTACGGTGACCTTATTGGTACTGCCTTTGACGGTAACTGGGAAGCTATGAGTGGCGATATTGCTTTTGAGAACGATATTCAGCGTACCATTTCTGTAGATGCACGTTACATCTTGTTTATCATTGATAAGTTTGCCGGAGCGACTCACCTTATTGATGAGATGACTATTGCGCCTAACAGACCACGTCCGTTGAGCCCAGAAGAGCAAGCGGCCAAAGATGCCGAAGACGCTATGAACGACCCTCTAACGATAGTACAAAAGTTAACTACTATAAACTATTTGGGAGAAGAAATTCCAGTATTGGATATGCATTCGTTTGGCTCTGCATTTGACACAGCAGTAGAGCAATTTGGCAGCAGCAACACCACTAAATTCTACTGGAGAGGAACTGTTTATACTACTGAAAAGAGATAAATAAACGCCTCCAAAAAAATTAAAAGCCCTAGCAATTTTGCTGGGGCTTTTTTTGTAATGACATTAAATTCTGAATTTAATACGTGGTGTGAAAACTAAAAAACTACACCATCTTTGTCCTTGAAATTGATTAAGCTTCCAAATGTCATAGTCGTCTAAATGTGCTGCTCCAAGATTAAAGCCAATGGAAATTTTGTTTCCATAATAAATTCCTATATAGCTTACAAAACCCCCAAAACTACTGTCTATTAATGTGCTTAGTCCTAAATCAAATTGCAGCTTTTGTTTAAATACAATCGTGAATGAAAAATATGGTCCCATTTCAATTTGTTTGGAAGAGTTAGAGGTGTCGTTTAAGTAAAATAATTCGCTTTTATAGTTAATTCCAATGCTCCAGTAATTGCCATTGAAACTTTTAAACTTAGCGCCCACCGAAGGCAAGCCTATACCCTGTTTAATTTCAAAAAATAGCTTTCTCGGTTTTTCTTCTTGCCCCAACACATATACTGGTAACAGTAATAATAGAAGTAGGTTTTTCATTAGTTTGTTTATTATGAGTTACATTAAACAAACTTGAAAGGAATACAACAAATTTAATAAAATTGATTTTTACCTTTGTATTTACTAAAACGATAAAATGAAGCTAATTACTATTGACGATTTTATTGACTTGTACTCTAAAATTAAACAAAGAGGGTTAAACTATTTTTTTTCTAAGCTGACTTTGAGCAAATTATCGAGAACTAAAAGTGCGTTTAATCAAGAAGAAATTATTCATTCTAATTGGTGGATAATTCCTCTAGTCAGAAAACGTTGGAACAAATTAATTAGTGGAAACGAAAATACCATTTATGAAGAATTTCTAATGAATGAAGTTCTTTCAAACGATAAAGAAATTAGGATGTTATCCGTTGGAAGTGGTGTTTGTAGTCATGAATTGGTTTTAGCGGAATACCCACAGTTTAAAGAAATCACATGTGTCGACTTAGCTCAAAACAGATTAAATGAAGCTAAAAAAATTGCCGATAAAAAAGGGCTAAAAAATATTCGATTTGAATGTGCTAATATTTTTGAATTTATAGAAAAAGGGAATGAATACGATATCGTATTTTTTCACCAATCTCTACATCATTTTTCAAACATGAATACATTCATTACAGATTACATTTGTAAGTCCTTAACAAACAATGGAAAACTAATAATTAATGAGTTTGTAGGTTCGAGTCGTTTACAATTTCCTAAAGCTCAAATTAAGGGCGTTAATGACGCTTTAAAAATCATTCCTAAAACTTTTAGAAAACGATTTAAAACAGAGCTCAATAAAAATAAATTTTATGGCTCAGGAATAATTAGAATGATTCAGGCAGACCCTTCTGAGTGCATTGATTCAATTAATATTTTACCAAGTATTTACCGTCATTTTAAACCCATTGTAGAAAAACCATATGGCGGAAATATTCTAATGAACGTATTGAAAGATATTTCTCATCACTTTGTCGAAACCAACAGTGAGAAAGAAATTGTTTTAAATAACTTATTTGAGTTTGAAGATAATTACTTGAAATCTAACACTTCTGATTTCATCTTTGGCGTGTATCAAAAAAAGAAAATCTAATACGCCCTTTCGTTTCTACCTTCTACGTAATAGATAAATGATTTATTCACCACCCTGTTTCCACCGGCTGTGGGGTAATCGCCCGTAAAGTACCAATCTCCTTTATTATTGGGGCAAGAGTCGTGCAAGTCCTCAATGGTTTGGTATATAATATTTACCTCAGCATTAATCTCTTTGGGGCGAAGCAATTGAGCAATTTTGCTTGAAATTTCGTCGGCACTAAAAGGTTTATAAATAGCCTGAACGTAATTGACTGAAGGGCTGTTAATGTCTTCTATATCTGCCAAACACTTTTGGTAAACCTCATCAATAATGTGTTCTTGTCCGCTTTCTTTCAAAAGGGCAATGGCCGCCTGAAAGGCAATAAAGTCTCCCAGTTTTGCCATATCAATACCATAGCAATCGGGGTAACGAATTTGTGGGGCAGAAGACACAATTACTATCTTCTTGGGGTTGAGCCTATCTAAAATACGAAGTATACTTTGTTTTAAGGTTGTTCCCCTTACAATACTATCGTCAATCATCACCAGATTGTCAGTGGACTTAACGGTGCCGTAGGTTACGTCATAAACGTGGGCGACCAAATCGTCTCTACTATCGTCTTGGGTAATGAAGGTGCGCAATTTAGCGTCTTTAATGGCAATCTTTTCGGCACGTATGTTTTCCGACATAATGGATTTTATAGCCTCTTCATTAGGGTTTTTTAATGCCAGAATGGCTTTGGTCTTTTCTTCATTCAAAGCATCGTTCATGCCTTTCATCATGCCGTAAAAGGATACTTCGGCGGTATTAGGAATAAAGGAAAAGACTGTGTTTTTTAAATCGTAATCTATATTGTCGAGTATGGTTGGACATAGCTTAATTCCCAACTTCATACGTTCTTTGTAAATGTCTTGGTCGTTGCCTCTCGAAAAGTAAATGCGTTCAAAGGAACAGGCTTTTCTTTCCAATTCGGGTATAATAGACACCTCTTCAAAAGTACCGTCTTTCTTTATAATTAAGGCATGGCCGGGCTTTAGCTCCTTAATGCTATCGGCAGGCACATTGAATGCTGTTTGTATTACAGGGCGCTCGGAAGCGGCTACCACGACCTCATCATCGGTGTAGTAGTAGGCAGGACGAATTCCAGCAGGGTCACGAAGCACAAAAGCGTCTCCATGTCCAACAATACCACTCATCACATAACCGCCGTCCCAATGCTTTGAAGAATTGATAAGGACTTCTTTCATATCCATTTCATCAGCTATCACGCCAGAAATTTCTCTTTTGCTATACTGTTCCCTTTGGTCGTAGTATATGCGGTCGTTTTCTACATCTAAGAAATGTCCTATTCTCTCAAGAATGGTTACCGTATCGGCCTTCTCCTTAGGGTGTTGCCCCAATTCTACCAACTGATTGAACAACTCGTCTACATTGGTCATATTGAAGTTTCCAGCCAAGACTAAGCTACGTGTACGCCAATTGTTTTGTCTCAAAAACGGATGACAATGCTCAATGCTATTGCCGCCATATGTTCCGTAGCGCAAATGTCCTAAAAGCACCTCGCCCGTAAAGGCTAAGTTTTCTTGTAACCACTTAATCTCTTTGAATTTTTCGGGGTCATTTTGCTGCAAATCCACAAAACGCTGATTGACATAATCAAACAAATCTTGTATGGGCTTGCTGGCATTTGAACGGTGACGACTGATGTATCGGCTGCCCACAGGAACGTCTAATTTAATGGTTGCCAAACCAGCACCATCTTGCCCTCTGTTGTGTTGCTTTTCCATTAGCAAGCACATTTTATTTACTCCGTAAAGGGGGGATCCGTATTTTTCGGCATAAAACTCCAGGGGTTTGCGTAATCTTAAAAAAGCTATTCCGCACTCGTGTTTTATGGCGTCACTCATAGTAGTCTAATATTGAGTCAGCAAATGTAATTTATTTATAACAAAAAATCGGACTTTTTTATGCCCAACCAGTCCAACACATTTTTGTGCCAAATATCTTTTCTTTGCTGTTCTGTTAAAACGTCAATTTCTACTGCATAATCCAAAACTCTGCCAGGATATGATGTTCCTATACCTTCCATTTCTCCTAATGGATAAGGGTCATCTAAACCCATCAGTATTTGACTTGCTCCCACCCGCTTTTTAAGTAGTTCTAGGGTGTGAGAATCGTGTACCAAAGTATCAAAATACAAGTTTTTGTGTCCTAATGTTTTTCTAGGGTCTTCGAGTTCTTTGAAGATATCCGGACGCCCGTCAAAGCCTTGTATTCTTCTGCCATAATTGGCAATGCCTAACATTCCGCCGTGAGCAAAACTCGTACGTATATTGGGGTATTTATTTGGTAAATCTCTAAGGGTAAAAAGGTGAAGGGTGTCCGCACATTGTGCCATCATCCAAATTAAATGAAACCGCCAGTATTGATTTTTTAAGGCAATCATTTTCTCACCGTCGTAAGGGTGGATTTGAACAGCCAATCCATATTTATTAGCTAATTCGAATATTGGGTCTACATCAGACTCTGCAGTAGAAAGCCATTCACCATTCGCATTTAAAAAATGGGTAGGCAAACAAAGCACCTTTAAGCCTAGTTCGTTTACACAGCGGTCAATCTCTTTAAGCGCATGGTCCATGTATAAAGGTTGAACTACAAAGCCACATGTAAACTTTTCTGGATATTCACTTTGTAAAGAAGCATTAAAATCATTTTGAAAATGGATAGCGTCAACACAATCTTGTTTTTTCCAACCATTGCAGTACAGCTGAGATAAACACAACATTACGCCGTGGTCAATTTTATTTTGATCCATCCATTCTATTTTTTCTTTAAGGAAAAAACTAGGACCACTGATTGGTCTAGACCAATCTCCTTGTCGCATAAACTTTTTGTCATCATCAATCCAAAAAAGCTTCTTTTCCTTCAGAAATTTGGGAATCTGTGAAGGTTCAGGTAATATATGTCCATGTCCGTTTATTCGCATGCTATAAAATTAAATATACCTTTCGTCAGCTTCCATTTCGTGTCCACAATTATCGCAAGTTCTAAGCTCCTTAGACGAATAAAAATCTTTAAATCGACCTAGGAAGTCCTTTTCAATATTTATTAATGGAAAACGGTATTCGTGCAGCTTGTGGTTACATTTATCACAAAACCACATTAGACCGTCCGACATATTATCTTTTCTGACCATCTCAATAACTAAACCTACGGTATTTTCACCTCTCATAGGCGAGTGGGGAACGTTTGAAGGCAATAAAAACATCTCCCCTTCTTTGATAGGGATATCAACAGCCTTCCCTTCATCTTGGATGCGCACATTGATATCTCCTTGAATCTGATAAAATAATTCTTCACTTTCATTGAAGTGATAATCTTTTCTAGCATTAGGCCCTCCTACAATCATGACTATAAAGTCTCCTGCTTCAACGTAAAGGTTTTTATTGCCGACTGGTGGCTTGAGTAAATCTCTATTCTCCTCAATCCACTGGTGTAAGTTAAACGGTTGCTTGAATGACATAGGTATTGAATTTGATTCGTCAAGCAATTTACACAAATTTGGCTATTTTTGGCTTTATGAATTTAGACTTATCTAATAAAAATGCTCTTGTTTGTGGTAGTACCAAAGGTATTGGCAAAGCCACAGCCTTAGCCCTAGCTAAGATGGGAGCCTCCGTTTTTCTTTTGGCAAGAAATGCTTCCACTCTTCAAGATGTTCTGAGTGAACTGGACACTTCAAAGGGACAAAAACACGCTTATTTCTGTGCTGACTTTTCAGATGTTGAAAGCGTTAAATCGGTTGCTAAAGAATTGGAAAGCCATTCCATCCATATCCTCATCAATAATACTGGAGGGCCTGCTGGAGGACCTATTTCTGAGGCAAGGACAGATGACTTTGAAGCTGCATTTAGAATGCACTTGGTGTGTAATCAAATTCTAAGTCAAGCAGTCTTGCCAAACATGAAAGCCGCTAACTATGGAAGAATCGTCAATGTTATATCCACTTCTGTAAAAGTACCTATCAATGGTTTGGGCGTTTCTAATACCATTCGAGGTGCAGTGGCCAGTTGGGCAAAAACTATGGCAAACGAAGTTGGACAGTTTGGTGTTACAGTCAACAATGTATTGCCTGGCTTTACCAATACCAATAGGCTCAAAACTTTAATCACAAAAAAGGCAAGTGCTCAAAATACTTCCGAAGACTCAATAGCAAATGGCATGTTGGCATCTGTACCCGCTAACCGCTTTGGTGAAGCTGAAGAAGTCGCAAATGCTATCGCCTTTTTATGTTCCCCATCAGCAAGCTATATTAACGGAATTAATGTGCCTGTAGACGGCGGAAGAACTGGAACGCTTTAAACTAAAACGCAATGAAAAAATTACTGAACTACATTAACGGAGAACTTATTGAGCCTCATTCTAGAGAATACATAGAAAATGAAAGCCCTGTTAATGGTCACGTATTTTCATTGGTTCCCGATAGCGACAAAGAAGATGTTGAAAGGGCTGTAGTTGCTGCCAAAAAAGCCTTTCCATTATGGAGTGGACTGAGCAAGAAAGAGAGACACGATCACCTCATGAGATTAGCCGACGGCATACAATCACGTTTTGACGAAATGGTAGAGGCTGAAAGTAAAGATAATGGTAAACCTGAATGGCTTGCCAAGCAAGTAGATATCCCAAGAGCATCAGAAAACTTACGTTTTTTCGCAACAGCTTCGCTACACTTTGCTTCCCAAATGCACGATATGGACGGTGAAGCTATAAACTACACCTTGCGTGAACCTATTGGCGTAGTGGGTTGTATTTCGCCATGGAACTTGCCCATTTATCTATTTACATGGAAAATAGCACCTGCTCTAGCGGCAGGAAATACGGTAGTAGCAAAACCTTCTGAAGTAACGCCATACACTGCTTATTTACTCTCTGAAATTTGTCAAGAAGTTGGCTTTCCAAAAGGAGTGCTAAATATTGTTCATGGTTACGGACACAAGGTAGGTGCAGCTATCACTAGTCATCCAGATACGCCAGTCATATCCTTCACAGGCGGAACAGTCACCGGGGCAAAAATTGCCGAAGTGGCAGCTCCTATGTTCAAGAAACTGTCTTTAGAATTAGGTGGAAAAAACCCTAATATCATTTTTGCAGATGCCAATTTTGAAGATGCTCTAGAAATGTCTCTAAAAGCCTCTTTTAGAAATCAAGGACAGATTTGTCTTTGCGGCTCTAGACTGTTTATTGAAGACCGTATTTATGAAAAATTTAAAGCTGCTTTTGTTGAAAAAACCAAACAACTAAAAGTTGGCAATCCTAAAGAAAATAATGATCTAGGTGCAGTTGTATCTAAAGATCACATGTTCAAAATCCTTGAAAAAATTGAAGTCGCCAAAAATGAGGGGGGACATATTTTGTGTGGTGGAAATCGACTTATTCTTGATGGTGAATTAAATGAAGGCTATTATATAGAGCCAACTATTATTGAAGGCTTAGACCATCTGTGCCGTACCAATCAAGAAGAAATTTTTGGTCCAGTTGTTAGTATTATGCCCTTCAAGAATGAGGAAGAAGTCATTGAAATGGCGAATAGTACCCGCTACGGTTTAGCAGCAAGTATTTTCACTAAAGACATTAGTAAAGGACACAGAGTAGCGGCAAAAATAGACTCCGGAATAGTTTGGATAAACACGTGGATGATGCGCGATTTGCGTATTCCCTTTGGTGGCATGAAAGATTCAGGTGTTGGTCGTGAAGGCGGCTTCAAGTCTCTAGAGTTTTTTACTGAACCTAAAAACGTCTGCTTAAAAATATAGTATGATTTAAATCATGTTTCTATTGGGGTCATTTCGTATTTTAGTGTATGAAATAAGCTTGTTCTTAACCTTTCAATTTTATTTGTGATTAATGTATTTATTAACTCATAAAAAATTAAACTAATGAAAAAAAGAACACCTATTTCAAAGATTATGTCAAGCGATATAATTACCATCAACAAAACCCAATCAATTCGTGAGGTTAGCGATATCATTAAGAATAAAAACATTCACCATGTCCCAGTTGTGTCAGGAGATAAGGTAATTGGTATGCTTAGTAAAGTTGATTTACAGAAAATTTCATTTGTCAATACCGTTGATGGAGATGAGCTTACTACAGCGCTTTATGATGGGCTGAACATAGAGCAAGTCATGACAAAAGATGTAAAAGTGGTACAAAAAGACGATACCATTTATGATGTTGCTACCATTTTATCAAAAAATGAATTTCATTCTCTACCTGTTTTAGAAAAAGATAAATTGGTAGGCATCGTTACCACTACTGATTTAATTAAATATTTAGTAGATCAGTTTTAGATTTTCTATTTCAAAAAAGGATCTATATACTTAATATCGTGGTGTTTCAATAACACTGTGGTATTAGGTGTTTTTATTTCAAATTTGAGATGCATCTCTCCATCATTATCAGTGACTTCGAGTATAGTCCCTACTTGTCTAAGGTTATTTTTTAATAATAATTCGACTTGGTTGCCTACTAGTTCTTTCCAAAGCCGCTTCCCGTATTTGTTCTTCTGATACAGGGCATCGAGTTCATCTTTCCAATACATAGTTTAATTTTTACAGTTCAAATCTGCTGCATTATTATTAATAGAATGTATGAAGAAGATTAAATAAAGGTTAACTAATTAATAATAAGCTCGTCAGCAAAAAGCCAAGTGACCCCTCCTGCTCCTAAATGCCAATCAGGACAAATGCCATAGTTTTTCGCTTTTACTTTAACATATCGTGCTGAGGCTGATAGTGTTGTTGAAAAATCTTGATGAAAGGAACCGTATTCTTTATCAGAAAAAGTGTTTTTAATGGTCGCAACTGAGGTGTAATTAATGCCATCATTTGAAATTAGAAACTCTACTTCAGGCGGATAGAATATCCAGGACTTTATATCTTGTAAACAACCCAAAGCTAATCGGTTTATTGAGCTAACTTTTCCTAAATCAACAGTAGCTTCTAAATCTTCACGGTAGCCTTGCCAATCACCGGTTCGGTAACTGCCTGTTCCTCTTAAGTAGTCAATTAGGGTTTTTTCTCCTGAACCAGCATACTGGTTGGCATACTCGCTTTGAATGGTAATACTTCTGCTACCATCAATCTTAAAGAATGAGGTGGAAATATCTTTACTTATTCCGTTTTCTGAATAAGCCTTTGCCTTAACTGTTGCATTGTCAAACAAAATAATGGGCTCTGTATATATCTCTGATTGTTGAGAAGGTATACTTCCATCTAGGGTATAATGTATTGCCGCTTCTTGCACACTAGCTATTTTAACTTGGATGCTGTCTGTAAATGTTTGGCTTTCGGCTTCGAAATAAGGTATAGCCGTTAATTGTGGCTGACGTATTGAAGAAATAGGAGGGTATTTCGCGCCCCAATCACTAGGCTCATCGCCCATAATAAACAGTAATTCGCCTCCATTAATAATATCAGCATGACGGATAAAGGAGGTATTCAATAGCTTTCCATTTAATACGGCCGACTGTATGTACTTATTTGAATCGCTTAATTTTTCTGCTCTTATGATAAAGGTTTTACCGTTCTCTATTTTAATGTGTGATTGGGAAAACATAGGGGTACCTATGGTGTAATAATCCAGGCCAGGAGTAACGCTATAAAATCCCAAAGCACTCAAGACGTACCAAGATGACATTTGCCCACAATCCTCGTTGCCAGAAAGTCCGTCAGGATGAATAGTATATTGCTCTTCCATAATTTGTCGGACACGCTCTTGTGTTTTATGTGGCTTTCCGACATAGTTGTACAAATACGCCATATGGTGACTCGGCTCGTTACCGTGAGCGTACTGACCAATAAGTCCTGTGATATCGACTTGATGTCTTCCGCTAGTTTTACTGTTGGTTGAAAACAGACTGTCTAAGTGTCGCTCTAGAGCCTTCTCTCCTCCCATTAACTCAATAAGTCCGTTTACATCTTGTGGCACAAATGTAGAGTACTGCCAAGCATTGGCTTCGGTGTAGTTAAAATTGACTTCTTCTGGAAGAAAAGGTCCAAACCAATTGTATGGTACTTTAGCTCTGAAAAAACTCGATGATGGATCAAATAGGTTTTTGTAGTATTGAGCCCGTAAGTAAAATTCATCTGCTACTTTTTGCCTATTCAGAGAGTCCGCCATCATGGCAATACACCAGTCGTCATAAGCATACTCTAAGGTCTTAGACACCGATTCAGGCTCATCACTTGCCGAAATAAAACCTTTGTTTTTGTAAAACTTAAGTCCGTCACTGTCCAAATTTGCACTATGTAACATCGCCTCAAATGCTGCATTGACATCATATTCTCTTAAACCCTTAGCATAAGCATCTGCAATAACTGGAATGGCATGATAGCCAATCATGCAATTGGTATAGTTTGCCGCCAACTCCCAAATGGGTAGTTTGCCGCCCTCCTTAAAATGTCTTAAAAAGGTTCTGATAAATTCGTTTGTTCTTTTCTGCTCAATGATTGTAAACAAAGGGTGCGTGGCTCTAAAAGTATCCCAAAGCGAAAAAATAGTGTAATGGTTATCGGTCGTATCTCGGTGAATATTCATATCCATCCCTCTGTACCTGCCGTCAACATCAATGTATAAATTGGGATTGAGCATGGAATGGTAAAGGGCGGTATAAAAGATTGTTTTATCGTCTTCTTTTCTATCAAATACTTGAATTTTTGAAAGTGCTTTTTCCCATTTACTTTGGGATTGGTGTTTTGTTTTTTCAAAATCCCAATGGTTTATTTCATACTCTACGTTTTTCTTTGCCCCTAGCATGTCAACAGCAGAAATGCCCACTTTTACAAGTAAGGGCTTGTCAAGTTTTCCAAAGTCTAAGCCTACAACTAAACTGTCTTCTCTGAAGGTATTATTGAGAATGGGTGATGAAAACTGAGCGTGAAAAAAAAGCCGTTGGTCATTTGCCCATTCAGTTGAATGGCGATAACCCTTAATGGTAAGACTATCTACCAATTCTAAATGAACATCTATTAGCTTATCTCTATGGTCTAAATCCAAGACTACTTGTGCGTTTTCATTTTTGGGGAAAGTATAGCGGTGAAAACCTGCTCTTGGGCTCGCTGTAAGCTCAACATCAATAGCAAAATCTTCTAGAAAAACCTGATAATAGGCCGGCTGTGCTTTTTCTCTATCGTGAGAAAATAATGAGCCATACCCTTGATTCCCATCGGCTCCGTTTACTAATCGTAAATCGCCAGTGGTAGGCATCAGCAAAACATCGGCATAATCTGAAATACCGGTGCCGCTGAGATGCGTATGAGAAAATCCATATATAACGCTATCCGTGTAATGATAAGCACCACAGCCGTCCCAGCCTGTCAGTCTTGAATCAGGACTTAACTGCACCATTCCAAAGGGAGTAGCTGCACCTGGATATGTATGTCCATGACCCCCAGTTCCTATAAATGGATCAACATAATCTATTAAACGTTTTTCTGTTGTCTGACACGACAATACGAATACTGATAATAACCAAATGTATTTTTTCATACTTAACTTATTTCTTTCCATGCTAGAGCACTAGCGCCTAGAATTGCAGCGTCTACCCCTTCTAAAGCGGAAGGTAATAGTTCAATTTTTCCTTTGTATATGGCTAATAAATTGTCTTCCATATACTGTTTAGTAGGCTTGAATAATAGGTCTCCGGCTTGAGCTAGTCCGCCGAATAAATATATTTTCCTTGGACTAGTTATGGCTACGGCATTTGCTAATGCTAAACCTAATTTTCTGGCTGTAAAATCAAAAACTTCTAAAGCCCATTTAGTCCCCTTTTTGGCTTCTTCAAAGACTTGTGCTGAGGTGTAGTTTTGATCCGTCATTTCCAAAGCTGTTCTGCTAATTGCCGTAGCTGATGCATAGGTTTCTAAACAGCCTTTTCTTCCGCATCCGCACTGACGTCCGTTCTCCTCAACAATCACATGCCCTAATTCTCCAGCGAAAGCATCGTGACCATAAACCAATTGACCGCTAGATACAAAACCACTGCCCAATCCTGTTCCTAATGTAACCATCAAAAAATTATTGACTCCTTTGGCACTACCATACACCATTTCGCCTAATGCTGTAGCGTTTGCGTCATTTGTCACTAACACTGGCATATCAAAAAATTCATGGAAATAGTCTTTTAAAGGGACGAAATCGGGCCAATTAAGGTTTGGAGCAAACTCTACAGTTCCATTATAGTAATTACCGTTTGGAGCCCCTATACCCACTGCAACGGCTTCATTTTCTTTAAGGTTGCTTAAAAGTTGATGGCAAACGACATTTACCAATTCTTTTGGGGTATCAAAATCTTGAGTTTTTACACTGCCTTTGTATATAAATTCTCCACTGGATTCGACCCATCCAAAGACAGTATTCGTTCCGCCAATATCTACTCCTGCACACACTTTTTTCATGTTTTTTTTAATGGGGTTATAAATGAGATGGTGAATCTAACAATTGATTGCTTCCGTTTTGATGTAATGCGTAATTAAAATGAGGGTGTACGGCATATGCTCCGTGTTCACCTTTTTTGTTAATTGCTAAATAGCCAATTTGCATTTCTTTATAGTTTTGATTTTTAACAATTCTGGCTATGGCCTCTTCACATGCTTCTTGCGGTGATCCTCCTTGGCGCATAAGCTCCACAACAAGAAATGAACCTAAGGTTTTCATGACGGCTTCGCCCATTCCAGTGGCACAACAACCGCCAACTTCATTGTCTACAAACATCCCTGCTCCGATAATTGGTGAATCGCCTACACGACCGTGCATTTTCCATGAAAGACCAGATGTCGTACAGGCACCAGAAATATCTCCATTTTTATCAAGAGCCAATAGTCCTATGGTGTCGTGATTTTCAACATTCACAATGGGTTTGTATTTGGCATCTTTTTTCCACTCTTCCCAACGCTGACGAGACTTTTCTGTGAGTAAATCTTCCTTTGGAAAGCCTTGTTGTATGGCAAAGTCTAATGCTCCTTTTCCTGAAAGCATTACGTGAGGTGTCTCGTCCATTACTTTTCTGGCAACTGAAATAGGGTGCTTTATGTGTTCTAAAAAAGACACTGCTCCACAATTTCCATTATGGTCCATAATACAAGCGTCTAAGGTGACATGCCCATCCCTATCGGGCAATCCGCCATAACCAACACTAGTTGATTCTGGATCTGCTTCAGGGACTTTAACGCCTTCTTCTACAGCATCTATTGCTTTTCCTCCTTTATTCAAAAGTTGCATAGCTGCCTCATTGGATGCCAAACCATGATTCCATGTAGAAATTACCATAGGAAACCCTTCTCGTGAATTTGGATTAGATTTTTCCTGTGAATTAAATGGAAGTGTTCTAGGTAGTAGTAGAGCTCCAACAGCTCCGAGCAAAGTTCCTTTTAAGAAGTGGCGTCTATCTTTCATTTTACGGAAGGTAATAATACCTAACAAATTTAAGACTCTTTTTTAAAGTCTAAAATTCTCCGCTCTCGCCGCCTTGCTTAATGTCGTCATTACGGATGTTCGTTCTGTTTTTAATGGCATCAAACCTCAACTCACCAAAGGTATACTTGAAGCTAATTCCAATAGAACGGAAGACCGTATTTCGATTGCTATACAGGTAAAAGTCATCACCTTGAAGTTCTGTTTCAAAGGATTTGTATTTTTTGAATGGTTCAACAAACCTCAAACCAATAGAGCCTTTTTTGTTGCTAAACTCTTTCTTGAAGCCAAATGAAAACATTGAAAATCCTGGTACATATCCCTGAGCCGTTTGATTAGGCTGACGGAAAAAACCAAAGGTCTCGGCTTTGTAGCCTTTTCCAATGTCATAATTCCCTCCCATATTCCAATTGAACAGTATTCGCCCCAAATCATCTGAAGTGGTTTGATAGGTGTAAAGGTTAAAGCCTGCCCGTAAATTGGCTGCTCCTAAAGTAATAGAGCCGTAATAATTGACCCCTATTGACAAGTTTTCTCCTAAGTTTTGGTAAGAGGTAATGGCTGTATCGCCATTTAAACTAACATTGGATTCTATTAAGTCATAAGTTTGTTTGGCAAAAAGGTAATAGCTGCCTTTATATTTTTTAGCAAAGCTGTTGTAGCCTACCTCTATTTGGTGCGTTAATTCTGGCTTCAAATAAGGATTTCCTTCGTCCTGTGAAAATGCGTCTGTGTAAGAAGTGTTTGGATTTATATACCTCATTCCAGGTCTTGAAATACGCTTACTGTAACTGGCTTTGATGGATTTCGTCATGTCTATCTTTCTTGACAAAATAAAGCTAGGCAATAGTGTAGTGTATTCATTTTCAAACTGCCCTTTACTATTTCTCACCCAAGAGTCGTCAATTTTAGAATTCCATTGTCCAGTTATTAGAGTGTTTTCAGCTCTTAAGCCCACTACTGCACCCCATTTTTTTGTGAGTTCCCATTTGGTAGACAGATAGAGTGAAGCTACATTTTGAGTATAGTCAAACTGCTCTAAGGGCTGTAAGTAAGATGATCCTTGTAAAGTAGAATAATCGTTAACTAAATTTCTGTTGATATACTTTGCTCCTACTTCAATAGTGTGCTTGTCTTTTAGTGGATGAGTATAGTCTAACTGATAGGTGTAAGACAGTGGGCTTCCATCGTTTTTATTTATGATGCTATCTGTTGGGCTTCCATCAAAATAATCTTGATATACTAAGTTATCTTGGTCAGAAACGTCCCCGCCTAACTGAAAAGCTAACCTCAACTCACGGTCTTCGTGGTCACTAAATTTTTTAACATAATCTGTCGTCCATTCATAACCTAACATGAGGTTTTTTGAATCGGTATAGCGGCTTGTATCACTAATTTGATAGGCTAAATTGTCTAAAAACTCATTATCTAAGATAGTGGTGTAAAGACTATCGTTTGCCCATTCAGTATTTGTTTGTCTATTTCCTTTAAACTGCACGCTCGTTACTAAGCTATTGTAAGGGTTAATGTCGTAATACATCTCCGATGTTCCGCCAAAACCAATCCACTGCCCTTTAGTTTGAGCATTTTTAGTCAGTGTGGTTGCATCCGCAAAATTAAATCTATGATAGGTTTGTTCACCACTAAGTGGCCATCCGTAACGAATTCGTGCTCGAGCAGAAAAGCCAAATTTCCCTTTTCCATAGTTTATGTCGAGGGACTGTTTGTTGACACGTGTTCCAACAGATCCATTAATCGTACTTTTAAAACCTGAAATTTGCTTTTGCTGAGTAATAATATTGATAATTCCCGCTCCTCCTTCGCCATCGTATTTTGCGGTTGGACTGGTAATTACCTCAACACTTTTGACTTGTTCG
Organism: Flavobacteriales bacterium; assembly: GCA_016779935.1. Classification (NCBI taxonomy): domain Bacteria; kingdom Pseudomonadati; phylum Bacteroidota; class Flavobacteriia; order Flavobacteriales; species Flavobacteriales bacterium. Next base: position 69,717 of record JADHMQ010000004.1, on the reverse strand, counting down.
GCAGGTATCATTTGTAAGGCGTCTGCTGATGATCCTGAAAAGAAAGTAGACTCTTTTCCATTAACTAAAAACTTGATGTTTGATGAGCCTCTTAAATTAACGTTACCTTCTAAATCTACTGAAAGCAATGGGGTTTTGCGCAATACATCTGTAGCGTCATCTAAGCCTTCGTTAAGATCGTTTTCTGCATTGTAAACAATCTTTTCCATTTTACTTTCGTAGACGGGTCTATCTTCATTAATGGATACTTCTTTGAGGTTTACTACACCAGGCTCAACTTTAACTTTCTTGAGATAGATAAAGGTTTTATTTTTATTTAAGGATACTTCTACACGCTTCTCCTCATAGCCTATATAGTTAACTAAAAAATAGTAATCAGCTAATCCTAGTTTATTGAATTGGAAAGAGCCCTTTTCGTCCGTGATGGTACCTTCCATCAGTATATCGTTTTTACGGAACAATCGAACATTGGCAAAAGGGAGTTCTTCGCCTGACTTGGCATCGACAAGTTTACCGCTAATTTGACCGTTATGAAGTGCGGCGTTTTTGCCTCCAAAGCTACCCATATCTGGACGTTGGGCAAATACCAAAGAGGCTATAAATAAAAGTAAGATTGTTAGGTTAGTTCGCATGGTACAAAAATAACCTTTTTGTACACAAGTTTAATAGGCTCAAAATAATTTGAGCCTATTAAACATAATAAACTAACTATTGGTGATCGTGCTCTTCGCAGTGGATATCTGCACCTGGGTAGCTCCCTGCCGGTACAGTATCGTTTCCAACAACAACTGGCTCATCTAGTGTATAGCCATTGCTTTCTACGTCAGCTAAGTCTCCTTCACAGAATTCACCGATTTCTACCTCAACTTCTTGGCCTTGAGCATTTTCCCACGCAATGTGACACTCATGACATTCGTCATGGTCTGTACAAGCAAAGAAAAAACCTAAAGCCATAATAATTGCTACTTTTTTCATTTTTGTAATTTTTAAAATGTTGAACATAATTTAATAAAATATGACCTTCCTTCATGTGGAATTTCATAACTCTTTAGCCTTGACAAATGAGAAATATAACTCTTGTTTGTTACATTTTTCACGCCAATTGTTAATTCAAAATTTGGAAGCTTATCAATTGAAATATTCATTCCTAAATTAAATAGACCGTAGGCTTTGCTAGGCGTTTCATTTTCGACTACCTTTTCCTGAGCAGCCGTATATACATATTCAAAAAAGGTGTTGTGTAATTGAACCTTCTTTTGTGTTTTGTCAAAATAATAACGGACTAATGTCTGTGATTTATGAGCAGGCATTAATGCTAAAAAAGAATTGCCTTCTTTTCCTTCCATTATGGTTAAACTTTCTTCAAAATGTAGATGATGAGCAAAATGTGGGTGATAATGTACATTCATTTCTATTCCTTTAATTGATACATTATCCACTTGTTCATATGTATAAACTGGCGTATAATCGATGATACTATCTTTAGGTATGAGTGCAATAAAATCGTTTATAAGGTGGAAATATGGATTTATAATTAGTCCTAAATGTTCACTTGTCCACTCGTAAGCAATATCCAATTGGTGCCCTTTTTCTGCAATTAAATTTCTATCTCCTATTTCAAAACGTTTTGTTCCGTGATGTACGCCATATGCTAACAATTCTGAAAAGTGTGGAGTTCTAAAAGCCGAGGAGTAAGTTGCTCTAAAGTGATGCTTTTGTGCTTTTTTAGAAAGTCCTATTGTAGCACTAAAAGCATCAAAACCTTTAGAAAACGTATTGTCTTCTAGTTGTATTTCTCTTTTATCGAAACGTAATCCTAATTGAGAAGAAACCGAATTTTTAGCATATTCTAATAAGGAATAGGCTCCAAAATCAGTTGTTTTACCATCTGGAATGAGTAGGGTGCGTGCTTCTTTATTAGTGTTTTGTTGCTGTCCCAATTGTGTTCCTAATGTCCAATTAAATCCCTTGCCAAACGGAACAGAATAGCTCCCATTTAATTGAGTTGAGGCTAATGTAACATCAAGCTCCGGAACATTCCAAGCTTCGTATTCTTCAAGCCTGTTAACGAATTGTGATAAATTGATGTTCAAAATATTATCTGCAATGAAAAAGGTGTTTTCTAAATTTAAAATTTGTTGAGTATTAAACTGTGTTGGACGCGTGGGGTATCTATCTTGTGAAGATGAGCTTAGTTGCTCAAGTGTCGGCTCTGCAGCATGAGAATGTGCTGGTATTCCGAGTATGCTGTAATTATACTGATATCGTAAATTGACAATCCATTTATCAGTATTGTATCCTAATGAAGTCTTAAAAGCTTGATTGGAATATCGAGAGTTGAATAAGTAAAGACCGTTGGGTAATTGATAATCTGCTGCAGATCCGTATCCAATTAAAGTGTTTGTTTTGAAGCCTTTAGTTGTCCATTTAACTCCAAGCTGATTATTAATTCTCATGTTGGACGATTCGAATGTCGAAATTATTTTTGAGCGTGGTTTTCCTCCGCTAATGTAATTTTCATCGGAGAAATACAAAGCTCCTCCAAGGGCGTCTGCACCAAAAATAATGGATGCTGGACCTTTTACTAACTCGACCTTACCAAACCCCAAGTCTGTGAAGCCAATACCATGGTCACCTCCCCACTGCTGATTTTCTATTCGAACACCATTGACTAAAGTTACAACTCGCATGCCTGACAATCCTCTAACAACAATTTTTTTGATTCCTGCACCTGTTGAAGTTTGGTCAACACCGCTTAACTTTGAAATGCTCTCCCCTAAATCAAATGAGCTTTCATTTAATTGACTCATTTTTTTTGATTGAATATTAACAGTCTGATTGGAAGATAATTTTTGATTTATAGATGATACTACAACCTCATCGATATCCACATGCAATTTGTTCAGCTGAATACTGATTTCCTTTTCTGAAGAATATTGTATAGTCTTACTTTCATATGTTTCTTTACTAAAAAAGATAAGTGTATTTTTGGGGATGTCAAGGCTTAGTGAAAACTGCCCTTCGCTATCTGTTTGGGCCAAAACCATAGTAGACGAAACTAACACATCTACACCTGCTAAAGGCTGATTTTCACTATCCTTAACGGTTCCGCTAAACTGGGAAAAGCAGTAAAATGGTAAAAAAAGTAAGAAAATTTGTTTAATCATATTTTTTCGCAACACTGTTGCAAATGTAGTCATTTTTAAATAATTTTGATGTATGAGTAGTAGAAATATTAGGTTAACTCCATTTAGACAAAAAGTGTTGGATTTATTCGAGCCTTCTAAATCCGCCCTAAAGGTTAGAGATATTGAAAATAAGCTGGTAAAATTTGATAGGATAACGCTATATAGAACTCTAAAATTATTTACTGAACATGGCATTCTTCATGAAATAATTCTACCTAATGAAAAGAAATACGCTGCCTGCCACGAGCAATGTAATGAGCATGGACACCAACATGACCATTTACATTTTCATTGCTCTAATTGCGAAAATACATTCTGTTTAAATACGACCGTCGTTCCTATTGAATTAGATGGCTTCAAAGTCCAAAATACGGAGTTAAATGTTTTTGGCTTGTGCAAGTATTGTAACTAAGAAAAATATACCGTTTAGAGTTCTAAGATTCAAACTCATTAATTAAATCATCTAATTGTTCCGACTGATCTTGTAATCGTTGAATAGACATATTGATAATACGCTTATTCAATGCTGATAAATTCTGACTATAATACACATACTCTTCTGTTGTAAATAAACCAAGAACAATCCCAATAAGCTTACTTTTAAAACTTTGATTAGTATTCAAGGATTTGTGAATATAATCTAACCTCTGCTGGCTAGTTAATTTAAAAAACACCCCTTTATATTGTCTAGCATAGTGAACAAACATTTGCAGCAATAAATGATTTTGAAATTTTAATATAGGGCGTAATACTGCATTTTGAAAAGCCTCTAAATCTTTGGTGTTCAGATAAACCTTAATAGAATCTATATTTGGGCGAAGTGCTATAAGAATTTGTTTTCTATCTTTCATTTTATAATTTTTTATACATAGTAAAATGCGGTCCAATACCATCAATTTCATACATGGGTCCAATTTTAACAAAACCCAAAGAAGCGTAAAATTCTACAGCTACGAGTCTAGCCTTACACCATATTAAATCACACCTCTTATTTCTTAGCTCAGTAATGACTATATGCATTAAATTTGATGCTAATCCAATCCTCCTAAATTCTGGGTGAGTTGCCATACCTCTAAGTCTGTAAGCTCTATGCGAATTGACTTCTTGCAAAGGTTCAGGGTAAAAAGTTGCAATACAGGAGGCTATACCGTTTTTCATTACGGCATAATGTAAAGTAGTTGCCTCATTATCTCTATGGTAATCTGTAGATTCTATAGGCTGCCCAGGACGAAGGACATGACTTCTTAAAGGTCTGATTTTTTCTACATCAACTTGTTGAACGGTCATAAAGCGAATTTAAAAAATTACAGCAAATTTGCTTATTTTTGTACCCTATAAATAAGTTAACCTTTTTAAACAACAATCTATGGAAATTGTAATGATAAAAAAATTAGGTTGTGGACCTTGCAAGACGTTTGAACCCATTGTAAAAGCTGAAGCTGAAAAACGCAATTTAGGCTTTAGACACATCATGCAGGAAGATATGCCTGAAGAAATTAGGCCGCCATATTTTCCTTATTTCTACCTATACAATGAGGGTGAGGTTATTGAACATTGGGGTGGAACAAGTGATCGAAAACTTGAGAAAGTTTTAAAGCGTCATCTCGATAAATAAAACCTATTTATTATAGAAGATATTCATCACAATAGCATGAGGTAAGGTGATGACCGAGATAATGATTAATGCTAAAAATGGAACGGAAATATTTATAGTTCCATTATAGGACAATAGCACTAATGCCGTGGTGAAAATTATACTCAAAGATGAATAAGGCAAGAGTAGCTTCATGAAATCCATAACGCTAAAATCAGTGCGTTCAGACTTGAAAAACTGATACTCTTGATTCATTACCATTATAGAATGAAGTATTACAAAATACAAGGTAAAGCCAATTATAAATGGAAAAAGATAAAAGGTAAGGTGAACCAATACTATCACAAAAATCTCTGACGAAAAGCGTTTAAAAGAAATATTATCGGATAAAAATAGATAGCCTAAAGCCAAAACCGTTAATGCATTTGTAATAGCATAAAACCAAAAAAACATCCCTTCATTATACACCACCGAGAAGCCTTGAGTATCTTGAAATAAAGCTGTAATACCAGCTAATTCATTGATGTTGTAATACACCAAGCTAGCAAGTAAGGCTAAGCCCCAACTAAAGAATAATATTGGTCGCCATTTCTGACTTAACTTAATGTCAACCAATTGCGATTCTCCAAAATGAAAAGCCGATAAGAGTAAGAATATTACAAAACTGACAACAGGTTGCCAAAACCAAAGTAATACAAAGGCTACAATAAGACCTAAGTAGATGGCGTAAAACTTGAACTGGGACATTTTTCGTTTTCTAAAAAACAAAACATGGTCAATAGCTCCGTGCGGAATACCAAACAATAAAATTAAAACGGATGCCCCAATAAGTTGGTTGTTAAGTGGTATTTCTACAAAGGCCTGATAAATCAGAAATAATGCGTAAATACAAACTACAAATATGAATGTAAATCGATTCATAATCCTCTGTAAATATTAAAGGCAGACTAAATAATATATCTAGTCTGCCTTTAAATTAACCAAAAACGATGATTGTTATTTTGATTCTGTTACGGCAATGTTATAAACTACCAAACCGAATCCGATTTTGTTAATAGCATCTGCAATGTTGTACCATAAGTCTACATCACTTGGACTCATAACACTACTTAACCATCCACCTTCCATACACATGTATCCTATTGGATAGATTGCCCATCCTACTAATACGAACCATGCTAGTGTACGAACACCTTTCTTGACTACTTCAGAATTACTCTTCTCGGCTAATTGTGCCACTTCACCAAACCATGCAGTGTATAAAATGTATATGTAACCTATTGTAGATATTACACCCCATTTTACTGAATGTGCTGTATCGCCACCTTCTGGGTTAAATGATTCACCGATATACCCGGCAACCAACATCCATACTGATGCAATAATTAGTTTCCACAATAAACTTTTTGTAGCTCCGGCAGCCCTAGTCAGTAGATAAAACTCTACACACATTAGCGGCACTGTTAATGTCCAGTCTACATACCTAAAGAAGGTTGGATTATCTCCTGTTGCCATGTAATAATCACGCATGTAGAAGTAGTGTACTGCTGCAATACCTGTGATTAATCCTGAAATTAAAAGAGATAATTTCCATTTATCGTCTACACTGCCTCTTTCAAAGAAAAAGAATACAGATGCGGCAAACATTGCCATGTATCCGATAAAAAACGTGAAGCCTACATAATCGTCTGGCCTCATTACTTGAATGTCTAATAGCATAACTTGTTAATTTAATAGTTAGTGGTACAAACATATATAATTTTGTATAACTTTTTAATATTTTAACTAGACATTTTCATTTTTAACATCATTTTTTTTATGTTTAATCTAGTAAGTGACTTATCAAAAAAAATCGTTTAAAATTGTTTTTTTTAGTGTTTTTGAGCTAATTTTATGCTCCAATTGACCCTAACAAGTGAAATTTAAATACCTAAATACAAGCAAAAAGCTTCAATTTTATGCAATTGAAGAAGCTTCATTTGACGATATTCCGCTGTATGGAGATAGCGTTCCGGCAGGTTTCCCCTCACCGGCAGATGACTATTTGGATATGGACTTAAATCTGCACGATTACCTAGTTCAACACCCTTCTGCTACTTTCTGTGTGCGCGCTATTGGCGATTCAATGGTAGATGCGGGTATCAAAAGCTCCGATGTCATGGTTATAGACAGAGCCTTAACGCCTAAAAACAACGATATTATATTAGCTGTAGTCAATGGTGAGTTTACCGTAAAGAGGATAAAAAAGAACGAAGATGAGCTCTACCTCATGCCGGCAAACGACAACTACAAACCCATGAAAATTACCGAAGAAATGAACTTTCAGGTATGGGGAGTAGTAACGTTTATCATCCACAAAGCCAATGCTAGCACTAGCGGATTGTAATAACTTTTACGCGTCATGTGAACGCGTGTTTCAGCCCAAATTAGAAGGAAAGCCCATTTTGGTACTCTCTAATAATGACGGTTGTGTTATAGCACGAAGTAATGAAAGTAAGGCTTTGGGAATAAAAATGGGTGTGCCTGTTTTTCAAGTCAAACATCTAATAAGACAGCACAACATCCATGTTTTCTCCTCCAACTTTACGCTATATGGCGATTTATCTAAAAGGGTAATGTCCACCATGCGGCAAGAAGTAAAGGCAATGGAAGTCTATTCTATTGACGAGGCGTTTATGGATTTTACAGGCGAAGGAGACCCTCTTTCTAAGGGTATCGCTTTAAAGAAAAAGGTAATCCAACACACGGGCATCCCTATATCTATTGGTATTGCCCCTACTAAAACCTTGTGCAAGGTAGCTGGCCTTATCGCTAAAAAACACACTAAGTCTGGCGTTTTTGTGTTAGACAAGCCCGAACTCATTAATAGAGCCCTCAAATGGTTGGCCGTAGAGGACCTATGGGGCATAGGAAGAAGACATGCTCGCACGCTACAAAATATGGGTGTAAAAACAGCATATGACCTTTGCAGAGCCGAAGAAAGCTGGGTAAAACGTCGACTATCTGTTGTTGGACTAAGAATGGTAAAGGAACTGAAAGGCATTCCTTGTTTTCCTCTAGAAGAACATGCCAGTAGAAAAAAGAACATTTGCACCTCGCGTTCGTTTGGCAAAACGGTAACACATATAGCAGAGTTAAAAGAAAGTGTGAGTAATTACGCCTCTAGCTGCGCCTACAAACTTCGCAAACAAAAAAGCTGTACCACAAGAGTAAGCGTATTTATACATACCAATCCTTTCAAGCCAACGGACAAACAATACAAAGGCTTTAGCTCCTTTGTTTTGGATTCTCCAACTAACGACTCTATGGAAATTATCCGCTTTGCACTAAAAGCCCTGGATAAAATATACCGCCCTGGCTATACTTATAAAAAAGCCGGAGTTATTGTTGGCGATATTGTTCCTCAACAGCAACAGCAACTCAGTTTGTTCGATGCTATAAACCGTCAAAAACAACAATCTGTGATGTCTGCACTAGATAAAATTAACGATAGAATGGGGCGCGATAAGGTGCGTTTAGCTATACAAGGTCAGGCACAGCAGTGGAAAATGAAAAGAGAAAAACTCTCCCCTTCCTACTCCACACGTATAGAAGAATCTTTGATAGTGTATTTGTAAAGCGAAGACTACAGACTTATTTAAATTGTATTTTTGCCCTCACTAATTGACTAACACTTGAATATAGAATTACATACTTCTTCAAATTCTGTTGATTCCAAGCAGTGGAAAAGTCTAGAAAAAGAACTTACTCCTTTTTTGTCTTTACCGTTCAAGCAAGCTCTGGAAAAAAACCATGCTGAGAATATAAAACACCTGTATTACATATTAAACGATAAGGATAATAGGGTTGTTGGCTATGCTCAACAATTCAATTTAGGTGGTGGTAAAATTAGCTCCTATCAAAAAAGAAATCAGGTAAATAAGGGTTTTGTTAGTTTTTTGTTGGGCTTGTTAAGGTTAAATGTAGTGGTAATCGGAAATGGTCTAATCACCAACGTAAATAACATTAGTGTAGATAGAATAGAAAACAAAAACGAATTTGTAACGAGTCTACTCAAGAAAATTCGACTAACATTATGTGTCAATAAATTTATTATCCCTGACCACTTCTTCACACACTTGGGCATTGTAGATCCTGTAGATGAACTTCCGAAACTTATAAAAATAGAGGTCGAAGAAGATATGCAATTGCCTCTATCAAGCGAATGGAAAAGCTTTGAAGACTACACCAACAGCCTGAAGAAAAAATACCGTAGCCGACTACGTGGAGTGATGAAAAAAAGTGAAGACGTTAACATTATCCAATTAACAAAAGAAGACTTAATACAATACGAAGATGAAATTCAAGCACTTTTTGAAAACGTAAAGAAAAACTCTTCTTTTGGAGCGGTTACCTTTAACTCTAGAGTATTCAAAGACCTCGTGCCACTGGACCGCCCAAAGAGTAAGGTATACGGCCTATTTTTAGACAAAAAACTTATTGGCTTTTCTTCCGAACTAATGGCGAATAATAATTTATACTCTTACTTTATCGGCTTAGATTATAAATACAACCAAGAGTACGGACTCTACGAACGTATACTTAACGAAAGTATTAAGCATGCTATTCAAAACCGTGTCAATAGGGTCATATTTGGCAGAACTGCAGCTGAGTTTAAAAGCAATGTAGGTGCTGTTCCGATGAAATCATACATCTATATCTACATACACAACCCTCTACTTAGATGGGTATTGAGACCTCTACTAAATGCTATAAAGCCAAAAAAATGGACTCAACGACATCCGTTTAAAGACTAGTGTAAAACCCCACCCACTTCAGGCTCTTTCGCTAAAAAACGATACGATACTCCTACTGTAAATTGAGTTTGAGTAGCAAACTGAGAACCATTTAAATCCTCATACATAGGGATGTCTGCTGTAGCAAAATAGGTGAAGCCTTTATCGGAGTAGCTAATTTGTGGAACAAATAAGAATTTTTTAAGCCCTGTCGAATGCTCCTCTACATTATAATTAATTAAGTCTACCCCATTAGCCGCCTCTATCTTTCCAACTTGCTCATATTTTAACTGACCAGTAACACCAAAGTTTTTAGGAAGACTTTTACCGACAAACAAACTCACACTTGAGTAATCTCCAAACTTTTGGCCCAAAGAATTAAATGCTTTTTTAATGTACAAGGTATTAGCAAACACTCTGAATTTCTTCTTAGGGTATGTTCTGTAAAAAAAGGAATAAAACATAGCGTCCTGTGAACCATTAGTCAACTGTGCAATGGGCGGGTTATAAGCGTATATATCACCAATTATAGGATTAGAAAACAATAAACTAGAATCCTTATGGCTACCTATTGGGAATTTTAAGCCAAGTCCAACTGTTATTTCAGTTCTATGGTTATCTCTTTTCCAATTGAAAATGTTGTAACGTGGGAAAAGAATTAAATCAGAAACCCCTGAAGTGGAGTACGATTCATTTTTATTATCAATAGATTTATCTAAAAAATACCCCAGTGCAACAGACATAGTTAGTTTTTCACTCAGACCATAGTCTGTTCTAAAAAAAAGATAATCCGAACTGAGTGTGTCATTCAATATTGATACCGTATCCTTATTATTGTTTGTTTTGAAAAGGTGAGAGCTGATATATTGATAACTGGTGGAAATTTCCATCTGATTTTCTAACAATACTCCAGAAGCTGCGCCACCTGAAATTGGACTGCCAGAACCTCCAGAACAACACCCTTGAGAGAAAAGATATTTACTGCCTATTAACAAACAGATTACTATTATGATTTTTTTCATGCTTAAGTTCTATTTATTAACGATAAACGATTTGGAATGATTCAAATATTCAAGAAAGTAAAGTCCTTCTGTAAAAGCTGAAACATCAACGGATATAGTAGAGTGAAAATTCTCTTCTTTAAAAACGAGCTTTCCTAAAGAGTTAAAAATCTTAATCGTAAAAGCGTCTTGATATTGACTATTAATAGTCAATCTTTCTTGTGTTGGGTTTGGAAATATAGATAATTTTAAATCTTCAGCCTGATTAGTAACATTATCAATAATGGAAGTATTTGAACACTTTTCTATCGCTTGGTCGATAGCTTCCTTTATTCCTTCCGATGAACTGTTTTCATTGTAGAATATTTTATGACTGTTACATCCCAACACAACGATTTTTGGCATTCCATCAACGCCATAATCACTCATACTTATTGCTGAATTAGAAAACTTGGTCACATCACCCATCTGATAATTTTCGGACCATGTTTGAATCACAGAGCATTCGTGGTCAGCATAATCATCTACCATTAGATACTTCACTTTGTCTGGATTGTATTCTTTAACAACAGAATATGCCGAAACAGGATCGGCAATGCAAGACACACAGGGCATCACCCATGCAATCACAACAACATTTCCAGCATCAAGGTCTTGAAATAAATTATAAGATTCTCCATCACAATTGTCAACTGTAAAGTCGGTAGCTGTACTTTGACCGTTTGATAACATACAGCAAGAGATAGCCGCTACGGCTAATATTAGTTTTTTCATATGTTTAAGTAAAATGTTATTTTTTATCTCTGTCATATTTACAACAGTGGTGTAAATTTTCATAGACTTCGTCATCTGCTTTGTGCTTCTCAGTGTCATAACCGACTGACGCTATCTTTTTTTGAATTTCATCAAGATTAGTTTTTTCAGAGTGAAACTTAACTACCATCATTTCCGTCTCAGAGCTCCATTTAGCAGAAATAACTCCATCTACAGATTTAGCAGCTACGGTCTGTGCATCATGGGGAATGGAAAATTGTACTATGGGTTGTGCTGCTAACTAAAGGCTGGATTTAAACTGTCTCAAGAAACGTACGTCATTTTCAAAAAACAACCTAAGGTCATTGACTTGGTATTTTAGCATAGCTATTCTTTCAATACCCATGCCAAAAGCAAAACCACTGTATTTGTTTGGGTCAATGTTGCAATTTCTTAGTACGTTAGGATCTACCATACCGCAACCAAGAATTTCAAGGTAACCGGTATACTTGCAGACGTTACATCCCTTGCCTGAGCAAATGTTACAAGACACATCTACTTCAGCGCTTGGCTCTGTGAATGGAAAGTAAGAGGGTCTAAGTCTTATCTCTGTTTTGTCTCCAAACATTTCTTTAGCGAAATACAGTAAGACTTGTTTTAAATCAGCAAAGGATACGTTTTCGTCAATATATAAGCCCTCCACTTGGTGGAATATACAATGAGCACGAGCAGATATGGCTTCATTTCTATATACCCTTCCTGGTGAAAGGGTACGTATTGGTGGCTTATTGTTTTCCATATACCTGACTTGTACTGAGGAAGTGTGTGTGCGTAAAAGTATATCTGGGTTTGTCTGTATAAAGAAGGTGTCTTGCATATCCCTAGCAGGGTGTTCTTCGGGCAGGTTTAAAGCGGTAAAATTATGCCAATCATCCTCGATTTCAGGTCCTTCAGAGAGGGTAAAACCTATGCGATTAAAAATTTCTACAATTTCGTTCTTAACTAAAGACAGAGGGTGTCTGCTACCCATTGAGTCTTCGGTCACTGGCATCGTTAAGTCAACCCCTGAAGAGGTTTTTTTGGATTGAGTGAATGCTCCTTTACCTTCCTCTAATTTGTTTTGAATAGTTTGCTTAAGCTGATTTAAAGCTTGACCAAAATCCTTTTTCTGATCATTTGGAACATTTTTAAAATCTGCAAACAAGTCGTTCATCTGGCCTTTTTTACCCAAAAATTTAATCCTAAATTGTTCTAATTCTTCAGAATCCTTAGCTACAAAAGAATTTACCTCGACTAAAAGCTGTTGAACTTTCTCTAACATACTACTTAATTATACTAACCTTCATTGCTGCCTTTTCAAGAGGCAAGTTGTTTTTATTTCTCTTAAGTTTAGAAATCTTAGTAATAACTTCTAAACCTTTTATTACTTCTCCAAATACTGTGTAACCGCCATCCAAATGAGGGGTGCCGCCAACAGATGTGTACACTTTTTTCTGAGTGTCTGTTAGCTTCGTTCCCATTCTTTGCTCAATCATCGCTATTTTTTGAGCGTCATACACCTGCCCCTCTACGATATAGAACTGAGAGCCTGAGGATTCTTTTTTAGGATTTACTGCATCGCCCATTCTGGCAGCAGCTAAAGCTCCTTTTTTATGAATTAAATTGGGGTTAAACTCTGCTGGCAAAGTATATCCTGGTCCACCATTACCAATTTGCTGGCTTGGGTTTTCTTCTTTTGATACAGGGTCTCCTCCCTGAATCATGAAATTTGGAATTACTCTGTGAAATAGTGTGCCATCATAAAACCCTTTTTCGACCAACTTAATAAAGTTATCTCGATGGATTGGGGTTTCATTGTACAGTTCAGCAATCATTTCGCCATGAACAGTTTCAATTTTCACTTTTACCCTATCTTGAGAAAATACAGAGAGGGCTAAAACTAGGACGAATAGAGAGGTTAAAATTCGTTTCATATTATTGTTATCTTTGAAAAAGCAAATTAACAAATAATCATTTACATAATGAAGATAAGTAAAGTACTCATTCCGTTATTATTAGTGTTTACCTTTATTTCTTGTAGCGAAGACCCCATTACAAAAGGGGTTATCACTGTTTACGATATGGACGGTAACACTGTCTCTGGTGCTACAGTCGTTCTTTCACAAGAAGAAATAACCGGTGTATCTCAAACGAATGTTGTTAGTACTTTAGTATCTGATTTTAATGGACAAACTGAACATATCTTGGAGTTAGAGGCTTTAATGAATGTTACAGCCTTTACCCTATCTTCTTCAAATGATACCGTTTTACTAGGTCGGTCTGTTATTCGATTCGTTTACGGCAAGACGATTTACAAAGACATCGAAATCCTTCCGACTAACTAAGAGAAATATTCTATTACGGCCTCCTTTATAAGTTTGTCTTGTTCCTTGGGGCTTAAATTAGGGAGTTTTTCTGTTGACTTCCAGTGCGGCCAACCCTCTTCATCATGTCCTTCAAATTCATAATAACCCCACTGACTTAACAAGGCGCAAACAGCAATATGAATGACGTCTAATTTTTGATCTTTATTGAGTTTTAAGTGTCCTTTGCCCAATTCTTGAATTCCTATTAAAAACAAAATTCCTTGAAAATCTAAATCCTCATCAAAGCGTTTGTTTAGATTTTCAACTAAATTGTTCCACTTTAATTTTATTCCGTCATTCATCACGCAAAAATACTACTTTTGAAGTGTTATGAACTACTTAGATATAATTTTGGCAATCCCTCTTTTATGGGGCTTATATAAAGGCGTGTCAAAGGGCATTATAAAAGAACTGGCTTCTCTAGTAGCTTTAATTGTTGGTATTTATGGTGCAGTGCATTTTGCGGATGGTATTCAACCGTATTTGAAAAGTGAACTCTCTATTGAATCCTCCTTTTTACCCATTGTATCCTTTGCCATTACGTTCATAGGTATTGTTTTAGTGGTTCGTTTCGTCGGTTTTATAGTTGATAAAATCATCAAATTGGTTGCTTTAGGTTTAGTAAGCAGATTGCTTGGAGGTGTTTTTGGTGTGCTAAAAACAGCTTTCATAATAAGCGCATTACTGTTGGTGTTTAACACCTTTGACTATCACCTCAACTTAATTCCTTTGGAACAAAAAAGCTCTTCAGTATTATATAAACCTATATCAAATATGATTCCTTCTATCGCCCCAAACGTAAGCGATGGGAATTCATTAATTGATGAAGCTGAAAAAATTTGGGAAGAGGCTGAAGAAAAGATTAACCTTCAATAATCGCGGCAATTCCTGGTAGCACTTTACCTTCTAAGTATTCGAGCATTGCTCCTCCACCTGTTGATACATAACTTACCTTATCTGCTAAGTCGTATTTGTTAATGGCAGCTACTGAATCGCCGCCACCAACTAAAGTATAAGCTCCATTTTTGGTTGCTTCAGCTAACGCTTCGGCAACTGCTTTAGTGCCATGAGAAAAGTTTTCCATTTCGAATACTCCCATAGGACCATTCCATAATACGGTTGATGAGTTAAGAACAACCTCTGAAAATTGAGAGATTGTCTCCTCTCCAATGTCTAGCCCCATATATCCAGAAGGGATATTTTGGACAGTTGAAAGTGAGGTTTGAGCGTCATTATCAAATTGGTCAGCATTTACTGAATCAGAAGGAAGGTATAAGCTAACGTCTTTTTCTTTTGCCTTTTGAATGATGTCAAGAGCAAGGTCTATTTTATCCTCTTCTACTAGCGAATTTCCAACATTTCCGCCCATAGCTTTAATAAATGTGAAGGTCATTCCACCTCCGATAATTAAGTTATCGGCCTCATCCATCAATCGTAAAATAATTGAAATTTTAGACGACACTTTTGCACCGCCGACAATGGCTGTAAATGGTTTTTTTGCCCCTCCAGTAATTTTATTAATATTTTCAATTTCATTGGACATGACATAGCCAAAACACTTATTTTCTTCAAAAAACTGAGCAATGACTGCCGTTGAGGCGTGAGCTCTGTGGGCTGTTCCAAACGCATCATTAACATAAATATCACCTAACTTTGAAAGTTCCTTTGCAAAAGCAATATCACCTGCTGTTTCTTCAGAATTGAATCTGAGATTTTCTATAAGTAACACATCTCCGTTTTCCAATGCGTTTGTCATATCAATAACTTCATTGCCAATACATTGGTCAATAAACTTTACCTCTTGTGATAATAATTTACTCAAGTGTGGAGCAAGATGCTTCATCGATAAGCTATCATCTGCCCCTTTTGGCCTGCCTCTGTGAGACATAAGAACAACTTTCCCGCCACCCTCAAGAACCTTAGTAATTGTCGGTAAAGTTGCGCGCATTCTAGTATCGTCGGTAACATTAAAATTAGCGTCCATAGGAACGTTGAAGTCTACCCTAATTAATACGCGTTTGTTTTTAAAAGAAAATGTGTCTAAGGTCATCTTTGTAAAAAAATTTAGACAAATGTATATTTTCTAAAAGTATTCTAAAAAGGATTTATTCATTACCTTTGAAATCAAGCGATATAGGTCTATGCAATTCAAAGATATCCCTTCAAATGTTAGAGTAAAAAGTCAACTGCTACATGCCGTTGAAAATAATAGGCTTAGCCATGCGCACCTTTTTACTGGGGAAGACGGTTCTTCTAGCCTAGCAATGGCTCTGGCTTTTGCGCAATACTTGATGTGTGAAAATAAAACAGCCTCTGACTCTTGTGGAGTATGTCCTGCATGCCTAAAGTCAGAAAAGCTAATTCACCCCGACCTTCATTGTGTTTTTCCGGTCATTACAGGTAAAGGGACAAATCCCGTAAGCGATCATTTTATAGAAGAATGGAGAGGGGCAATTGCTTCCAATCCTTTTATGTCTGAAGAGGAATGGTACCTCAATTTGGGCGACACCAACAAACAAGGGTTTATAAGCGTATACGAGGCCAATGAACTCAGTAAAAAGACGGTTTTAAAACCCTATGAAAATTCGTATAGAGTAATTATCGTTTGGCATGCTGAAAAGATGCATAATCCAGCGGCCAACAAACTGCTTAAACTACTTGAAGAGCCTCCTGAAAAAACTATATTTATACTATTGACTTCTTCCTCCGAGAATTTACTAGAAACCATAGTTTCTAGATTACAAAACACAACCATTGAGCCTTGTGATGAAAATAATTTAACGAAATACCTCATGGAAATAGAAGGGGTTGAAGAAAAAACAGCCTCCGAAATCAGTCACTTGTCGTCAGGAAGTATAGGACAAGCTCTCAAATTGATTAAAGGAAGTGAATTGTTGGAACAAAACACGGAAGAGTTTCAAAATTGGATGCGAATGTGCTATAAAGCTCGTATTATAGAGCTGACATCTTGGGTAGATATGATTAACAGATGGGGGAGGGAGCAACAAAAAGGATTTTTGCACTATGCATTACACATGGTAAGAGAAAGTTTAGTGCGTAATTTTGCTGACTCTTCTATTCAAAAAGTAAGAGAGGAAGAAGAGCAATTTACCAAAAACTTTGCCCCTTTTATTCATCAAAACAATGCTATTGAAATTATCGAAGAAATAGAGCTAGCCCATAAACATATCTCTAGAAATGGTAGCTCAAAATTTATTTTTATGGATTTGACATTAAAAATGGTTGTTCTTCTTCATGTTAAAAATTTAACTTTGCAAGAAACTAACTAAGGTATGGGTTGTTCAGGATGTTCGACAAAAACGTGTGGCAACAGCCTTCCAAGAGGCTGTAAAAATAATGGGAACTATGGCTCAGGAGGCTGCAATCAACTTTCTGTGTTTAATTGGCTTTCTGATATTCAGACTTCTTCCGAAAAAGAACAATTTAAAGCCGTTGAAGTTCGATTCAAAGGCAGTAGAAAAGAGTTTTTCTTAAATAAAGACAACCTACATCTAATTGTTGGCGATGTTATCGCCGTAGAAGGAAGCCCTGGTCATGACATAGGTGTTGTGTCTATTGTTGGAGAGTTAACAAAACTTCAGATGAAAAAGAAGTTAAAAACCTCTTCTACTGACGGGCTAAAAGTAATCTACAGAAAAGCAAGCGAAAAAGATATCGCTAAATGGCGAGAAGCAACTGCTCTTGAAGAGTCCACTATGTATGGTGCTAGAAAAATTGCCGAATACCTTGGCCTTGAAATGAAAATAAGCGATGTGGAATATCAAGGTGATAAAACCAAAGCTACCTTTTATTATACCGCCAAAGGTCGTGTGGATTTTCGCGAATTAATCAAACGCCTTTCATCCGAGTTTAGAATCCGAATAGAAATGAGACAAATTGGAGCTAGGCAGGAATCGGCTAGATTAGGTGGTATTGGCGCCTGTGGTAGAGAATTGTGTTGCTCATCCTGGCTCACCGACTTTAGAACTGTAAGCACCTCTTCAGCAAGATATCAGCAGTTATCCATTAACCCTCAGAAATTAGCTGGGCAATGTGGTAAACTGAAATGTTGTTTAAACTTTGAGCTGGACAGCTATATGGAGGGTATAAAAGAATTTCCTAGTCCACACACAAAAATCAAAACCAAAGCGGGTAGCTGTTCGTTTATCAAAATGGATATTTTTCAACGTAAAGTATGGTATGCATACGATGATCCCTCAAACGGTCCAATTGTTGAGCTTCCACTAGATTATGTTAACGAAATAATTGAGCAGAATAAAGACGGTAAGATTATCGAAAAGCTTGAGCGTTTCGATGTTGGCGTAGAAGTTGATAAAAACGACTATGAAAATGTTGTTGGTCAGGATAGTATAAACCGTTTTGACAAGAAAAAGAAACGCCGAAAACCAAAAAACAAACGTTTCGTAAAACGAAAAACAAACGCTAAATGATAAAAGGGATATATATACTATTGGTCGCTGTACTATTGGTCGCTTGTGACTCTAATAGGCTTTATGAAAAAAATATATCAATAGATAATGATGTGTGGAGTTTGGGACAAATACCAAGCTTTGAATTTGAGAACACAGACACTGTCTCTGATGTAAACCTAATTATAAATGTTCGTCACTCTAGCATATACCCCTTTTCAAATCTTTGGCTTTTTATACACACCCTTTCACCATCTGGTTCGACTCACGTCGATACTCTTGAAGCTGCGTTATCACAAAAAGACGGGAAGTGGTTGGGTGATGGGCTAGGTGACATTTGGGATTTGCAGTTGCCCTTTAAAACCATTCAGCTGAATGAGTCTGGCACTTACAGATTTAAAATTGAGCAAGCTATGAGGCATGGTAATCTGTCTAAAATTGAACTCCTTACTGGTGTAATGGAAATTGGTTTAAGGATTGAAAACGTAGAATAATTATGAAAATAACCTCCATAAAACAAAAGGTCTTTTCTATCTGGCTAGTTATACTAAGCCCCATTATGTTGTTGTCAGTCGTATTGTACTTAACGTCGACAGGGTTTTTTGGTCCTTTGCCTTCATTTGAAGAATTAGAAAACCCTAAAAATAATCTAGCTACTGAAATCATTTCTTCAGATGGCGTTACACTTGGCAAATACTTTTTTGAGAATAGAAGCAAAATTACCTATGATGAGTTATCGCCGCAATTAGTGGATGCGCTTTTAGCAACAGAAGACATCCGTTTTAGAGAGCACTCTGGTATTGATGTTCGCGCGCTATTAAGAGCCGTTAAAGGACAATTAAGCGGAAGTAGTGCGGGTGGGGCAAGTACCATTACGCAACAACTGGCGAAGATGTTGTTTACCAAAACTCCTGCCTCAGGAATAGAAAGGGTAATGCAAAAATTTAAGGAGTGGATTATTGCTGTAAAACTGGAGCGTCAATATTCTAAGGATGAAATTCTGAGTATGTACCTCAACGGGTTCGACTTCATTAACAATGCAGTGGGCATTAAGTCTGCCGCACAAATTTATTTCAATACAAGCCCAAAAGAGCTTTCTTTGCAAGAGTCTGCAATGCTAGTTGGAATGCTTAAAAACCCCTCTTTATACAATCCAAACAGAAGGCTTGAACTCACTAAAGGCAGAAGGAATGTTGTTCTTTCTCAAATGAGAAAATACGGTTTTATCTCCGAAACAGAATACAATTCTGTATCAACTTTACCAATCGTTTTAGACTTTAAGAAAGCCAGTCACAATGAAGGACTTGCCCCTTATTTGAGAGAAAACTTGCGAGGAGTTTTGAAAAACTGGTGTGATAATAATGTGAAAGCAGACGGCACAAATTACAATCTATATACCGATGGTCTGAAAATTTACACCACCATTAACTCTAAGATGCAACAACACGCTGAAGAGGCTGTACACACACACATTTCTTCTTTACAAGATGATTTTTTCAAACACTGGAAAGGCTATACCAACGCTCCTTTCCCAAAAGATTTTGAACAAAAACAAATCGATAACATTTTGGAATTGGGAATGAAACGTTCTGAGCGTTACAGAAAGCTCAAATTAAATAACTTCTCTAGCAATGAAATAAAAAAGGTGTTCAGAAAAAAAGTCCCTATGACTGTCTTTTCTTGGAAAGGAGAAGTCGATACTATCATGAGCCCAATGGATTCTATAAGATACTATAAGTACTTTATTCACTCAGGAATGATGAGTATGAATCCAAATACAGGTCATGTGAAGGCCTATGTTGGCGGTATCAACTACAAACATTTTAAATACGATCATGTAAAAGTGGGTAAACGACAAGTAGGCTCAACCTTTAAGCCTTTTCTTTATGCCCTTGCCTTACAAGAAGGTTATTCTCCGTGCTATGAAGTGCCAAACGTTCCTGTTGTATTTGAAAAAGAACAATGGGGCTTGCCTGAAAAAGATTGGGTGCCTAGAAACTCAGACGATAAATACGAAGGTTTAATTATGAACCTAAAGTTTGGTTTAGCAAATTCTGTAAATACCATTACAGCTTACATTATGAAGCAGTTTGGACCACATTCAGTACTAGATCTTGCAAAGAAAATGGGAATCACAAGTAAGTTGTCTCCCGTTCCGTCAATTTGCTTAGGAACCTTTGATCTTTCTGTTTATGAAATGGTAGGGGCATACTCAACCTTTGTGAATAAAGGCATATGGACAGAGCCAATTATTGTGCAAAGAATTGAGGACAATAATGGCATATTATTACAAGAATTTAGTCCTAAAACCAATGAGGCTATGAGTGAAAAAACTGCTGACCTAATGGTAAGAATGTTACAAGGCGTAGTTGACGGCGTATACAATCCGCGTGCAGACGTTACTATGGGCACGGGTGTAAGGCTTAGAAGGAAATATAAATTCGAAAACGAAATTGGCGGAAAAACAGGAACCACTCAGAATAATTCAGACGGATGGTTTATGGGTATTACGCCAAATCTAGTAACAGGTGTTTGGTCAGGAAATGAAGACAGAAGCGTTCACTTTAGAACCACTTTCTATGGTCAAGGAGCAAATATGGCTTTACCTATATGGGCAGAATACATGGACAGGGTTTATAAAGACACTGCAACTTTAGGGATTTATCCAGATAAATTTGACATTCCTCAGTCTATAGATTTGATTTCAGATTGTGGCTCAAAAGATAACGGAAGCATAGATTACGAAGAAGAATTTTAATACTTAAAACATGATAAACAAAGAAGTTAAATCAATCGATGAGGCCATTAAAGGTGTAGAAAGTAATATGACTTTTATGCTTGGCGGTTTTGGATTATGTGGTATTCCTGAAAACTGCATTGAGGCTCTATCAATTTCAGGAATTAACGGCTTAACCTGCATATCAAACAACGCAGGCGTGGACGATTTTGGGTTAGGCCTACTGCTCCAAAAAAGACAGATAAAAAAGATGATTTCCTCATACGTTGGCGAAAATGCTGAGTTTGAACGACAAATGCTGAGCGGAGAGCTTGAAGTAGACTTAATTCCTCAGGGTTCGCTAGCTGAACGATGTAGAGCTGGTGGAGCTGGCATTCCAGCATTCTTCACACCAGCAGGATATGGTACTGAGGTCGCAGAGGGAAAAGAAGTCAGAGAATTTAACGGTCAGCCCCATATTCTTGAAAATGCACTTGTAGCTGACTTTGCATTTGTAAAAGCCTGGAAAGGCGATACAGCAGGAAACTTGATTTACAAAGGTACTGCCAGAAATTTTAACCCAATGATGGCCATGGCGGGTAAAATTACTGTGGCTGAAGTGGAACATCTTGTTCCAGCAGGGGAATTAGACCCTGCAAGTATTCATACGCCAGGTATTTTCGTGCAGAGAATCATTCAAGGAAGTAATTACGAGAAAAGAATCGAACAACGAACTGTAAGAACTAAAGACTAATGGGACTAGATAAAGTTGGTATTGCAAAACGTATTGCAAAAGAATTAAAAGACGGTTACTATGTAAACTTAGGAATAGGCATTCCTACTCTTGTAGCCAATTATATTCCAGAAGGAGTTAATGTAGAATTTCAGTCAGAAAATGGTGTTTTAGGAATGGGTCCATTCCCCTTTGAAGGTGAAGAAGATGCTGACTTAATAAATGCAGGTAAACAAACTATAACAACTTTAGATGGTGCTGTATTTTTTGATTCAGCTAATAGTTTTGCTATGATTAGAGGTAAACATGTGCAACTAACAGTATTAGGGGCAATGGAAGTATCCGATCAGGGCGATATCGCTAATTGGAAAATACCAGGAAAGATGGTAAAAGGTATGGGCGGGGCTATGGACCTAGTGGCTTCTGCTGACAATATCATTGTAGCTATGATGCACACCAATAAAGCAGGCGATAGCAAGCTGTTGAAATCGTGCAGTTTGCCATTAACAGGTGTAAAATGTGTAAAGAAAATTGTAACCAATCTAGCAGTACTTGAAGTAACTGATAATGGCTTTAAGTTGTTGGAACGAGCACCAGGCGTTAGTGTTGAAGAAATTCAAGATGCAACTCAAGGAAGGTTAAATGTGAATGGAGAAATCCCAGAAATGAGTATATAAAAAAGATGTCGAGGCGTTAACCTCGACATCCCACTTAACCTTAACAAGTTCATTTATGAAGCGTAAGCTATCATTACTTTAAGACTGTAAATATACAACGGTACTTACCCTTAAAAAAGTATTTTTCGACGACTCATTAAATTATTGGATAAAGGAGGATAAGTAACAGATAAAAAGAATCTCTCTTTGAAATATTATCAAAAAATCTAATCTTGACTTAATAATTAAGAAAAAAAAGATGCCGAGGCGTTAACCTCGGCATCCCACTTAACCTTAACAAGTTCATTTATGAAGCGTAAGCTATCATTACTTTAAGACTGTAAATATACAACGATGCTTACCCCTAAAAAAGTGATTTTCGACGACTCATTAAATTATTGGATATACAGGGGATATGGCCGGATGAATGAAGAAAAGCAGCTTATGCTTTAGCTGTTTTCTTTATATTTTCCTTTCTTCCTTCAGGAATTGCCGCAATCAAACGTTGCGTATATGCCGTTTTAGCTTCTGAATAAATCTGATCGGCATCACCCATTTCTTCAATTTTACCATTTTGCATCACAACCATTCTGTCACTCATGTATTTTACAACTGATAAATCATGTGATATAAAAATGTAGGTTAATCCGAATTCCTTTTTCAAATCATTCAAGAGGTTAAGTACTTGAGCTTGAACAGACACATCTAAAGCTGAAACAGACTCATCACAGATTATGAATTTAGGGTTTACCGCTAAGGCACGAGCAATACCAATTCGTTGACGCTGACCACCTGAAAATTCATGTGGGTATCTATTAAAATGCTCTGCTCCAAGGCTAACTTTTTCTAACAATTCTTCCACTCTTTGTTTTCTTTCCTCATCGTTATCTAAGATCCCGTGAACTTGCATAGGCTCCATTATAGCATTTCCAATGGTCATTCTGGGGTTTAAAGACGAATATGGGTCTTGGAAAATAATCTGAACTTCTTTTCTAAATTCACGTAATTCTTTTTCATCAAATGATGCAATGTCTCTACCGTTGTACAGCATATGCCCTTCAGTTGGTTCATTTAGCCTAAGAATTGTTCTACCAGTAGTTGTTTTTCCACAACCTGACTCGCCAACCAGACCTAAGGTTTCACCAGGGTAAACATCAAAACTAATATCGTCAACAGCTTTTACATAATCAGTAATCCCGCCAAAGAATCCATTTCGGATGGGGAAATATGTTTTAAGATTATTAATTGTAAGAATGGGTTCATTTGAAAACAGCTCTTTTTGTGCTTTTTCTCTTTCGCTTTTAGAAATAACTAAGTCTTTAGTGAACTCCTCTACAGAAATGTCATTAGCGATGTTTTCGCCTTTGTCGTTAGTTTTCATAAAGTCTCCTACCGTTGGTAAAAAGGTATATCTTTTATCCATTGGTGGGCGACAAGCTAAAAGACCTTTGGTGTAAGGGTGTTGTGGGTTGTTGAATATATCCCACACGCTTCCCTGCTCTACAATATCTCCTTTATACATAACTACAACCTTGTCGGCTAGCTCGGCAATAACACCTAGGTCATGAGTAATAAATAATATTCCCATATCATGCTCTTTTTGTAGCTTCTGCATTAACTCCAGAATGGTTTTTTGAACGGTAACATCTAGAGCTGTTGTGGGTTCATCAGCCACTAAAACAGATGGTTGACACGACATTGCCATTGCAATCATCACCCTTTGTTTTTGACCTCCAGAAATCTGATGAGGATAAGTGCTAAAAATTCGATCTGGGTCTGGAAGTTGAACTTCCTGGAATAACTTAATTGTAAGGTCTTTAGCGTCCGATCTACTGATGTTTTGGTGAAGCATAATCGCTTCCATTACTTGGTCTCCACATGTAAAAACCGGATTAAGAGAAGTCATAGGCTCTTGGAAAATCATGGCAATATCATTTCCTCTATGCGTTCTCATTTCTTTTTCAGAAAGCTGTAGTAAATCTACTTTCTCTCCGTCTTTTTTATGAAAAATTATTTCTCCATTTGCAATTTTACCTGGAGGGCTTGGGATAAGTCGCATCGCCGATAATGAAGTAACCGACTTTCCTGAACCAGATTCACCAACAATACCAATAGTTTCGCCTTTATTAAGTGTAAAGCTGATGTTATTAACTGCTGTAACTACTTTTCCTTCTGTGTGAAATTCAGTTACTAAGTTTTTAAATTCTAATAAGGTATTGCTCATGATTAATAGTATTTAATATGGCCTCAATTTAGGGGTTATCATTTAATTATGCAACTTCTATTTGCTCTTCTGTGAGAATAGGCCTACACATGTATTTAAGTAAAATTTGCGCTACGGTTAAGGTGTCTTTTTGGCAATAGTTTTTTATGCGTTCAAGGTCTTTATCTTGCCAATACACTTTAGAAACCTGACTTCCATCTATGTCATCTTTAGGGGTAGGAATACCAAATAATGCTGCTAGTAGTTTTATAGAAGTATAATGTTTATAGTCGCCAAACTTCCACATTTCCATAGTGTCAAGATGACGAACTTCCCACGGTTTTTTGCCAGAAATCTCTAATATTTTAGGCAATTGTATACCGTTGACTAGCATTCTTCGGCATAAGAAGGGATAATCAAACTCTTTGCCATTATGTGCACACAAATAGTGTTTTGGGGTGGAGAATTTTTCGTCTAACAACAATTTTAAATCTTCTAGTATTGCTTTCTCATTGTCTCCATAAAAGGATTTTATTCTGAAAAAATGCTGCCCTTCCTTTTCATACAAATAGCCGACTGAAATGCATATGACTTTGGCAAACTCTGCCATTACCCCCGCTTTAAGTCCGTAAAACTCCTCTGGACTTTGCTGGTCAGAACGTTGCCAACGTGTTTTTTCTGCCCACAAGCTTTGAAACTCTTTAGGCAGTTCCGAAAAATCGGCTGTAACAGGGACTGTTTCTACGTCGAGGAATAGTATTTTATGAATGGAAATATTTTCAAGCATGGCTGAATTAAACTAAAATCATTTCAAACTGTTGAGCAAGATAAACTTTTAACTTTTGTTTAACCTCTTCCACATCCACTTCTTTGCCCAACTCTTTTTGCATAGAGGTCACCGATTTGTCAACGATGCCACAAGGTATGATATTTCCAAAATAGGAAAGGTCGCAGTTAATATTAAACGCTAAGCCGTGCATCGTTACCCATCGGCTTGAGCGAACACCAAGGGCACATATTTTTCTGACCTTATCTGTCCCAACGTCAAACCAGACGCCTGTTTCACCGTCGGAACGTTCGCCTTTCAGACCGTAATCTGCTAAGGTATTGATAACCGCCTCTTCCAAAAACCTCAAGTATTTATGAATATCTGTAAAGAAATTGTCTAAATCTAAAATGGGATAACCCACAATCTGACCTGGCCCGTGATAAGTGATATCTCCGCCCCTGTTGATTTTGTAGAAAGTCGCTCCTCTAGACTTTAGGTAATCTTCATTCACTAAAAGGTTTTTTTCATCTCCACTTTTACCTAAAGTATAGACGTGAGGGTGTTCGCAAAACAATAAATAGGAAGTGGTAGAATCTTCGCTATTATTACGGCGATTTGCCTTCTTGATTTCTATAATCTCATCAAAGCGTTTTTCTTGATAATCCCAAGCTTCTTTATAATCAATAAGCCCTAAATCCTGAAAAACAACCTTTGGCATACTTATACTTTAGCTAATGACCCTTTAAGGAAATTGATAACATCTATTTCAATAGCGTCAACATTATTCATTTCAGATAAATACCACGACACCCAGTCGCCTAAGTGAATGTGGTATAAAGAGTTCTCAATTCTTGAGTCGCCTTTACTCCATACCTCAGAAATGTTGTCTGTATATTTAGCTAACACTTCTTTGTTGATGTCAATTCTTACTTGATTTCTATCGTAATCACAAGAATTTCTAAAATATACAACGCCTAGCTTATCGGTGTTGACTCTCCAGCCTAATAACTCATTGTGGTTCATCTCTGGAATGACATGGTGCCAGCACAACATTTTACTATTTTCATTGATTTGCTGACGAAAACGAATGCCTACACCTTCAAAGCCAGCAGCAGTGTATATTACTGGAGTAGTTCCAAATAATTTGTCGGCTAGGGCTTTTGCTTCTGTTCTTATAGACTCTTCGTGCTCATCTAAAAGAGCTATTCCTTTTTCAAACTCCAATTGGAATGAGTCATTGATTAATCCATAATGGTGAAGCAAAAAGAACAATTGAGTAAATGAATACCCAAACATAGCTCTAGGTGGTTGGCCTCCAGGGATTTGAATAAGGTTAAAGCCTTTACTTTTGGCCAATTCAGCTAGTTTTCCACCAGAAGTTACGCAAGCAATCTGTGCGTTTCTTTTCTGACAAGCCTCTAAAGCATATAGAGTTTCTTCTGTGTTGCCCGAATAAGATGATGCAATTACTAAAGTGTTTTCATCTACAAAGTTTGGAATGCTGTAGTCTTTACTTGCACAAATCGGCACATTGATGTGTTCAGCTACAAGGTCAGCAACAATTGTTCCGCCAATTCCTGAGCCACCTAAACCACAGATTAGTATATTGTGAATATCAGCAACTGAATCGTCTAGCATAGTAGACCTGCCTATTTCTAAGGCTTCTGTCAAGTGGTTAGTAAAGTCGCTGATATAGTCGTTCATTTTCATAATCAATGGGATATATTTATAAGGTTAAATTTTGAAGTTCCAAAAGTACGAAAATCAGCAGTTAATATTTAATATCTTTGCCGAAAATAAATTCTATGAATCGCACGCTGTCAGAACAAGAAGTTGTAAGACGAGAGTCTCTTCAGAAACTAATTGACTTGGGTATTAACCCATACCCTTCAGAACTCTTTGAAGTAAATGTATCTGCTGAAGAAATAAAGAAAAACTATACGTCTGACAAACTTGGGTATAAAAACATTCAAATTGCTGGTAGGCTAATGAGCCGAAGGGTAATGGGAAAAGCTGCTTTTGCAGAATTACAAGATAGTACGGGTAGAATTCAACTTTACTTCAATAGAGACGAAATTTGCAGCGGTGAGGACAAAACTATGTACAATACGGTCTTTAAGAAGCTCCTTGATATTGGCGATTTTATAGGTGTTAAAGGCTATGTTTTTACTACTAAAGTGGGTGAAATTTCCATTCATGTTGAGAGCTTTACGGTCTTAACAAAAACACTACGACCACTTCCACTTCCTAAAATGGATGCCGACGGAACTGTTCATGATGCATTCACTGATCCAGAAAAAAGATACCGTCAGCGTTACGTTGACTTGGTGGTAAACCCACAAGTCAAAGAGGCTTTTGTAAAGCGTACTCATCTGACAAACTCAATGCGTTCATACCTCAACGACAAAGGGTATTTAGAAGTTGAGACGCCTATTTTGCAGCCTATCTATGGTGGTGCGGCAGCGCGTCCATTCAAAACACACCACAACACTTTGGATATGCCACTTTACCTTAGAATTGCCAATGAGCTTTACTTGAAGCGTCTCATTGTTGGTGGTTTTGATGGGGTGTATGAATTTTCAAAAGACTTTAGAAACGAGGGGATGAGCCGTTTTCATAATCCAGAATTTACACAAGTCGAATTGTATGTTGCTTATAAAGACTACAATTGGATGATGGACTTAGTAGAGGAAATGGTAGAAAAAATTGCCCTTGACCTTCACGGAACTACTGAAGTTCAAGTTGGTAACAACACCATTAATTTCCAACGTCCTTGGAAACGCTACACCATGTACGAGGCCATAGAGCATTTTACAGGTATAGACATTTCCGAAATGGATGAGAGAACAATGGCTGAAACCGCCAAAAAACTAGGTGTAAGTATCGACTCTTCTATGGGCAGAGGGAAGCTAATTGATGAGATTTTTGGTGAAAAATGTGAGAGCCAACTTATTCAACCAGCATTCATCACAGATTATCCTGTTGAAATGTCGCCACTAGCCAAAAAACATAGAGATAAAGAAGGTTTGGTTGAGCGATTTGAAGCGATTTGTAACGGAAAAGAGATTTGTAACGCATTCTCTGAATTGAATGATCCTATTGACCAAAGGGAGCGTTTTGAAGAGCAACTACAACTCGCAAAAAGAGGTGATGAAGAAGCTATGGTTTTAGATGAAGATTTTCTACGTTCAATTGAATACGGAATGCCTCCAACTGCTGGGCTGGGAATTGGAATTGATAGGCTTTCGATGATAATGACGAATAGTAATTCTATTCAAGATGTGTTGTTCTTCCCACAGATGAAACCAGAACAAAAAGCATTCGAAGAATAATGGCTAACTTCCAAAAAATAGCGGTAATTGGAGGGGGTAGCTGGGCGACTGCCATCGTAAAAATGCTCTCTGAAAATAGAGACGACATATTGTGGTGGATTAGGAACTCAGAGAACATCAAGCATATTAAAAAGTACGGAAATAACCCTAACTATATAAGTGCCGCTGAACTTGACCCATATAAACTCACTATTAGTGACGACCTCAACGAAATCGTTGATCAAGCCGATTGCATAATACTCGCTGTACCATCTGCCTTTCTACGAAGTGTCTTAAAGCAAATGGACTGCTCTTTGAAAGATAAGTTTGTAATCTCTGCTGTTAAAGGGATTATCGCTGAAAAAAACAGAATCATAGGCGAATACCTTCACAATAAGTTTGAAGTCCCTTATGAAAACATTGGCGTGCTGACAGGTCCTTGTCATGCTGAAGAAGTCGCTTTAGAGCGTCTTTCCTACTTAACTATTGCCTGTGAAAATATTGAAAAAGCCGAATGGTTTGCCGAGCAAATAAGTTGCCGATACATTAGGACTAATATTTCAGAAGACATCTTCGGGACTGAAATTGCTGCTGTACTTAAAAACGTCTTTGCTATCGCTTCTGGCATCTGCCATAGCTTAGGGTATGGGGATAATTTTCAAGCGGTTTTGGCGTCTAATTCAATTAGAGAAATCAAACGCTTTGTAGATAATGTTCACCCCATAAAAAGAGACATAAAAGAATCGGCATATTTAGGAGATTTGCTAGTCACCATGTATTCTCAATTTAGTAGAAACCGAACTTTTGGCAATATGATTGGCAAAGGCTATTCTGTAAAGTCAGCACAACTGGAAATGAATATGGTTGCTGAAGGCTATTATGCTGTTAAATGCATAAAAGAGATTAACGACGAGCATAATATTGATATGCCCATAACTAATGCGGTTTACAATATTTTATACGAAAAAATATCGCCAGTTATTGAGATGCGTTTGCTCTCAGATAATCTGAGTTAATTTATTTTCTTAATATCAACTTAGCTTTTGATTTACCAACTAACTTGCTGAGTTCTTTCTCGCTGGCTTCCATTACACGCTTTACAGAGCCAAAATGACTGATGAGCTTATCAACAGTTTTTGGACCAATTCCTTGAATTCCATCAAGTGACGTGCCTAAACTGTTTTTACTCCTCCTATTTCTGTGGTGATTTATTCCAAAGCGGTGGGCTTCGTTTCTAAGTTGTTGTATAACCTTAAGGCTTTCGGAACGTTTATCTAGGTAAATGGGTATGCTATCACCAGGGAAATATATTTCCTCCAAACGCTTGGCTATTCCAATGATGGCAATAGTATGTTCTAAACCAAGTTTTTCCAAACTCTTTCTGGCAGAACTAAGTTGTCCTTTTCCTCCGTCAATCACAATTAATTGAGGGAGGTCTTGGCCTTCTTCTTTAAGGCGTTTATACCTTCTAAAAACCACCTCTTCCATAGAGGCAAAGTCATCAGGGCCTTCTACAGTTTTTATGTTAAAATGTCTGTATTCTTTTTTGCTTGGCTTAGCATTTCTAAAAACTACGCAGGCGGCAACAGGGTTCGTTCCTTGAATGTTTGAATTGTCAAAACATTCTATATGACGTGGCTTTTGTTTTAATCGCAAATCACTTTGTAATTGCTCGAGAACCCTACGGTTGTCAAGTCGATGACGCAACTCATCGTTTTTTCGAATCCTGTCTTTTTGTAAGTTTTTGGCGTTGCGGTAACACAACATCACTAATTTGTATTTATCGCCAATTTTAGGAACACTAACTTTTAGGTTTTCCCATGATGATTCTAAAGGAATATTTAAAAATGCTTCTTTAGAGGTGCTATGAAAGCGTTGACGAATTTCGGTAATTGCCATAGTAAGAAGCTCTTCATCACTCTCGTCTAATTTCTTTTTTATCTCCATAGCATGGGCTTGTATAATTGCTCCGCTAGACACCTTAAAGAAGTTGACATAAGCATAGTCTTTGTCAGAGGCTATACAAAACACATCCACATCATTAATGCTTGGACTAACTATTGAAGATTTGGACTGGTAATGCTCTAATTGTTCTATCTTCTCTTTGACTAGCTGGGCTTTTTCATACTCCATTTTTTCAGAAAAGTTGAACATCTCGTCTTTGAAGTGTTGTACTACAGTGCGAATATTTCCTTTTAGTATTTGTCGAATTTGAGTAATATCTTTTTCATAATCCGATGCCTTTTGTTTGCCAACACATGGCGCTAGGCAATTACCAATATGAAACTCCAAGCATTCCTTGAATTTATTAGCTTCGATATTATCTTTTGACAAATTGAATTTGCATGTTCGTAGAGGATATATCTGGCGTATAAAACTCAACATGGTATTCACCAATTTGGGGTTGGTGTATGGTCCAAAGTATTCAGAGCCGTCTTTTATTAGGGTTCGAGTGTAAAACACTCTGGGAAAAGGTTCTTTTTTGATGCAAATCCAAGGGTAGGTTTTGTCGTCTTTTAAAAGAATATTGTAACGCGGTTGGTATTTTTTTATGAGGTTGTTTTCGAGTAATAAAGCATCCATTTCCGTTTCTACCACTAGTATTTCAATGCGGTCAATTTTACGCACCATATAGGTGGTTTTGAAACTGTTGTGTTCTCTGTTAAAATAAGACGATACCCTTCGTTTTAGATTTTTGGCTTTGCCTATGTATAGCAATCCATCCTCCTTGTCGTAAAAACGGTAAACTCCAGCCTCAGTAGTAAGGTTGAGCAAAACGGATTGTATTTCTGGTGAGGCTTTCACGAGTCCAAAAATACGGATTTAAAAAGTGTGTAAAACCCCTTCGAAAAATCAGAGGGAGATTGGATTAAAGCTCGTAGGATAAACAAATTTCTACAGCACCATAAAAGCCGCTATTAAACACGCCGTATTCATCATCAGTATTGAATTCATCAATAATAGAAACGTTAAAATTATAGGTAGGCCCAGCGTTAATGGTCAGGTAAAAAGGGTTAAACCGCTTTTGAATACCATAGGTTGGTCCAATGGAGTAATTGGGAGAAGAAATACTTACTCCTTCAGATTGGTGTTTCCCGCTAACTAAAAGTTTTATCCCCCAATACGGTTCAAAGCCTTTCAGTAACTTGGATTCTTCGCCCTTCAATTTACGGTAATGAATATCCAAAAAAGGTAAGAAAAATCTAGACGCATTTGTGGGAACGCAGGCTGTATTGGGGGTGGTTGTAAGCCAACCATAACCGGCATTGACAATTAGTTTTTGTTGTGCTGAAATAGCGTGTTCGTACTCCACACCTGGGTTAATAATATTTAATCGAAATACAGATTGGTCTTGTGCCGCACAAGTCAGCGACAATAGAAATAAAAAAAGAATGCTTTTTTTCATGGTTTTAAGTTTTTTCTTGAAAACATAAATTTACAATAAATATTACCACCCCACAACGGCAGTTTTCTTCTCTAAAATTGTCGGCAAGCTAGATTGGGTGGCTTCTAACCACAAGATGTATCGTCCAATACTAGCAGCTTCTTTTCTATCGGTAAGTCCATCCCAAATATAAAAGTTGTCAGTACCAAAGAGTTCATTATTTATAAGCGTTCTTATGGGAAAACCTTGTGCGTCAAAAATGATAAGCCTACCCTTGTAACCACTTTGTTTAAAGGTTAAACGTATCGCCAATACATCTTGCCAACCGTCATTGTTTGGACTAATTACATCAGGGCTTAAGCTCATTACATCATTAGGAGGTTCTATGACTTGGGCTTGTGAATTGGGCAGGGTGGGTGTAGAAAAACCCGACTGCTCCGATGCCGAATGCCAATTACTAGCCTCTGCGCTAATCCGCTCCAAAGAGACTCCGTCAAGTTCTTGCAAAAGGTCAAAATGCATGCTTTCATTGTAATGAAATTCATCTATACTAACAGAGTCAAGTGCTAATACCACCACGCCATCGTCATTATTATAGTTCGGTAAACTTTCTATTTCTATTATCTGCTGTTCAAGGGCGTTAGGGTGGTATTTCATAAGGGTTTCTTTTGATTTGCAAACCACCAAAATTTCTTGAGGCTCTATAAAATCATAGCTTTCAGATATTACTTTAAAATTAGCCGCTTCATCGGCATAATAATTCGCTAGCTGAAGACCTCTTATACACAATGTTTTATCGCTTCTGTTGAGGATTTCCACAAAATCATTATCGCCATCAATAGGGTTAAACAACACCTCATTGACAACTATATCCTTAGGTTGAGGGTATAAAAAAGTGTCCTTGAAAGAATAGCCTTCTACCACAATGTTATCAAAGAAAAAACTTTCACAGCGTGTTTTGGCATACACACATTCAATACCGAAATAGTCGCTTTGCAAATGGCTATCGTCAAAGGCTTGTCCTTGAGTGAAATAGCTTGGGTCAGTAGAGCGTTTTGCACTTAACGTCCAATTTCCAATACTGTCTCTATCCGCCCTAATAGATAGATTATTGGTAGAAAAGTCTAGAAAATCATCGGTGCCGTCAATAATTTTTGTGCTTTGTCCTGAAGTAATTTTATACAAACTAACCTCATCGTCTACCCCACCAACTTTTACGAAATAACCGTTGGCTACAGAGTCTGAACTTAAATGGATTTTAGAATAATTACTACCTGAGGTATTGAAGTCCATTCTAACAGATAATTCCCAATGCCCTTTTATAAGAGCTTTTGAGGGGTGCCAAATAATAGACTCGCCTGTTTCTGGCGGAGCAGTCAACTGCAAAAGTCCTGTGCTGTCTATTGAAAATTCGGCAGTATCACCAAGCCAGCCTTCAAAAGTGGTAAAGTCATCAGTAAATTGAGCGTAAAGAAATATTGGAGCTAACCAAATAAGGAGTAGTTTTTTCATCTGTGAGAATGCTTCAAGTCTATCAAATATAGTTATTTTTGGTTCAAATTTATACTTTATGAAGGTAGCTTTAGTAGGTGCAACGGGTATGGTTGGACAAGTGATGCTTCAATTATTGGAGGAGCGTTCATTTCCTTTGACAACTCTTTTACTGGTTGCTTCAGAAAAATCTGTTGGTCAAAGACGTACTTTCAAGGGTAAAGAATTGACCATTATTTCCCTTGAAGAGGCAGTGTCTCAATCGCCTGATTTAGCATTATTTTCAGCAGGTGGATCTGTTTCTGAAGAATGGGCACCACAGTTTGCTAATGTTGGCACGACGGTTATCGACAACTCATCATTTTGGAGAATGTCAGACCACCACCCTTTAGTAATTCCTGAAATAAATGGGAACACCATTTCTAAGGAGGATAAAATAATTGCTAATCCCAATTGCTCAACTATTCAGATGTTAATGGCTCTTAAACCCTTACATGATGAATATCAAGTTAAGCGCGTGGTCGTTTCTACTTATCAGTCCATTACTGGAACTGGCGTAAAAGCTGTTAGGCAATTAGAAAACGAAAGGAAGGGAGAAAAAGGAGAAATGGCATATCCATACCCTATTCACGAAAATGCTCTACCCCATTGCGATGTTTTTGAAGTTAATGGCTATACTAAAGAGGAGATGAAACTGTCTCGAGAGACTAAAAAAATCATGCAAGACGACAGTATTGAGGTAAGCGCTACCGCTGTTCGTGTGCCAGTAAAGGGCGGTCACTCTGAAAGTATAAACGTAGAGTTCCACAAAGATTTTGAACTATCCAAAGTGAGGCAATTGTTACACGAGATGCCTGGTGTAAGCCTACAAGACAACCCAGACGTCAACACCTACCCTATGCCGATATACACAGAGGGTAAGGACGAGGTATTTGTTGGAAGAATTCGCCGAGACTTTTCACAAAAAAATACGCTTAACATGTGGGTGGTTGCCGACAACTTAAGAAAGGGTGCCGCAACTAATACCGTTCAAATTGGAGAATACCTCATACAAAACGGGCTTATATGATAATTAGCCACAAGCATAAGTATGTTTTTGTGGGTCTGCCTTTGGCGGCTTCTACAGCTATTTCTAAAGAACTTTGTAAAATGTATGATGGTATACCTATACTGGCTAAGCACTCTTTATATCAAGACTTTCTAAAGATCGCTACAGAAGAAGAGAAAAAATATAAAGTCATCGCTTGTTCTAGAAATCCCTTAGATATATCCGTCAGTTATTATACTAAAATGATTACCGATAGTAGCGGGAACTTCTCAAACAAATCTCTACTAAGAAAAAACGGAGGGCACTTAAAAATGAGGGATTTTAAATTGTCGAAATTATTTAGAGAAGGGCAATTCGACTACAATTTCTTCTTAGAAAAATACTATCAATT
Organism: Flavobacteriales bacterium; assembly: GCA_016779935.1. NCBI lineage: Bacteria > Pseudomonadati > Bacteroidota > Flavobacteriia > Flavobacteriales > Flavobacteriales bacterium. The sequence goes on along the minus strand of JADHMQ010000004.1, from coordinate 34,868 downwards.
TCCGTTTGATAACTGGCTGTCTATTACTTCGCTTCACTGTGATTTTATTATCCGATTTGAAAATTTAATTGAAGATTTTGAAAAGGCATTATTACATTGTGGTATTGAGCCTAAACGTTCGCTTCCAATGGTGAATAAAACCAAGCACAAAAAAGCATTTGAATCATTTTACAATGAGAGTAATAAAAAGATTTGTTTGTCTGTTTTTGGTCCCTTTATGCTGCAACATAATATGGCATTTCCTGCTATTTGGGGAGAGTGTAAAGTGGGTTGGCTCCCTAAGCTACAATTTAGAGTCTTGAGTTCCATCAGAAAGTTTTACTGGTTAAACAAAAGCTATCGCAACACAAATGCTCAGAAAGTATACAAAGAGCTTTTAGAAAATCACCAATAAATTTTTACTTAAAAAAGGAGCGGTGGAATATTAGCATATTGATGACGCCAACGCTAATAGATGCGTCTGCAATATTAAATACAGGTCTGAAAAAGATAAAATGATTGCCACCAACTAACGGCATCCAATCAGGGAAATGCCCATTTATTAAAGGGAAATAAAACATATCTACAACCTTGCCTTGAAGAAAACCGGCATAGCCGCCTTCAAAGACTGTTGCCAACTGTCCATAGCTCTCCGAAAAAATTAGACCATAAAAGGCACTATCAATCATGTTTCCTATTGCCCCTGCTAACACTAAAGATATGCTAAAAACAACTCCTTTCTTAACATCGGTAGCCGCTATGTTTTTTAAATAGATTGCTATTGCAACAATAGCGACTAACCTAAAAATACTGAGCAAATACTTGCCAAAAGAACCACCAAACTCCATGCCAAATGCCATGCCCTTATTCTCTGTAAAGTGAATGATGAACCAGTCAAAAAAATGAATTTCTTGACCGATCATCATATTGGTCTTAATCCAAACTTTAAGAAGTTGGTCAAGAATTAAAATAGCAGCAATTAAGAGGATTGATTTTTTTAGCATTGTGTATTATTGAGCACGCTTAGCTTCTATACTCAATGTAGCATGGGGAACAAGCTTTAAGCGTTCCTTTTGAATGAGCTTGCCTGTTACCCTACAAATACCATAGGTTTTATTGTCAATTCGCTTGAGGGCATTGTATAAATTGTGAATGAATTTCTCTTGACGCAAGGCCAATTGTGCATTTTCTTCTTTTGAAAGTGTTTCAGAGCCTTCTTCAAACCCTTTGAATGTAGGCGAAGTATCTTCCGTTCCGTTATTTGAATCATTAGTGTAGGCGCTTTTAATAAGCTCTAAATCTTTCTCTGCCTTGTCAATTTTATCTTGTATAATCTGTCGAAACTCTTTGAGTTCTGTATCTGAATATCTTGTTTTCTCAGTAGACATATTCTATATTTTTTGTATTTCTATATTGGTATTTATCCCTTCTACCAGTTCAATCGTCGAGCCTGTTTGAGCCTCTTCGCTGTCAGTGATACGAAGCTCATCGGCTAATGTTTCAGAGCAAATATAATTTAAATTCTCATTTATTGCATTAGCCAATTTTTCAGATGCACTTAAAGAGATGTTAATACGGTCTGTAACCTCAAACCCTTCGTCTTTTCTAATGTTTTGAATACGGTTTATAAGCTCCCTTGCTAAGCCTTCTTGAACGAGGTTATCGTTTAGGCTGATATCTAGAGCAAGTGTATTTCCATTTAAAGAAGTTACTGCCCAGCCTGGAATATCTTCAGTAGTAATTTCAACATCTGCACGTTCAATTTGAATACTATCGTTTTCTAGTTGAAGTGTATAGTTTCCGTTTTCCTCTATGGATACAATATCCTCTGAAGTAAATTGTGAGATTGCTTGAGAGATGGCTCTCATTTGTTGCCCAAATTTTGGTCCTAATGTTTTGAAATTAGGCTTTATTTTCTTGACTAAAACACCAGAGTCTGTGGTCATGAACTCGAGTTCTTTGACGTTAACTTCTGCTAGCACTAAGTCTTTTACTGCTTCTACTTGGGCTTTTACTTTGTCGTTTAAGACCGGCACCATTATCTTTTGTAAGGGTTGTCTTACCCGTAGGTTTTCCTTCTTTCGTAATGAAAAAGCCATTGAAGTAAGGTCTTGTGCTAATCGCATTTGCTCTTCTAAATCGGTATTAATTAAGGCCTTATCAGCTGTTGGCCATTGGGCAAGGTGTACCGATTCTAATGTGGATTTTTGACTAACGCCGTTTAAGTCCACAAATAGTTTGTCCATAAAAAATGGAGCAATCGGAGAAGCTAAGATAGCTATGGTCTCCAAACAGCTGTATAGTGTTTGGTAAGCCGATATTTTATCCTGCTCGTATTCGCCTTTCCAGAATCGTCTTCTGCACAAACGCACATACCAATTACTAAGGTTATCGTTGACAAATAGTTGAATGGCACGAGCCGCTTTTGTAGGTTCATAATCTTCTAAAGACTCCCCTACTTCCTTTATTAAAGTGTTTAGCTCTGATAGTATCCACTGGTCAATTTCTGGTCTTTCTTTGACGTCAATATCGGCTTCATCATAAGAGAATCCGTCAATGTTGGCGTACAGAGCAAAGAAGGCGTAAGTGTTGTAAAGTGTTCCGAAGAATTTACGTTTTACCTCTGCTAATCCGTCTAAATCAAATTTTAGGTTGTCCCATGGTTGAGCATTGCTTATCATGTACCAGCGGGTGGCGTCTGCTCCGTACTCCTCTAGGGTTTCAAAGGGGTCGGCGGCATTGCCCAAACGCTTGGACATTTTATTGCCGTTTTTATCTAATACTAATCCGTTAGATACTACGCTTTTAAAGGCTACACTGTCAAACAAAATAGTGGCTATAGCGTGAAGGGTAAAGAACCACCCTCTTGTTTGGTCAACGCCCTCTGCAATGAAATCTGCAGGGTATGATTTTTCAAATAACTCTTTATTCTCAAATGGGTAATGCAATTGCGCGTAAGGCATAGAGCCTGAGTCAAACCATACATCTATAAGATCCGCTTCTCTTCGCATGGCTTTGCCGCTTGCAGAACGTAAAATAATGTCATCTACAAATGGACGGTGTAAATCGAAGGTGGCGTAATTTTCTGCCGACATATCGCCCACTACAAAATTGGCTAGTGGGTTGGCTGACATTAAGCCTGCTTTCACTGATTTTTCAATTTCTGCTTTCAGCTGCTCCATTGAGCCAATACATATTTGCTCTTCGCCATCTTCAGACGTCCATATCGGTAATGGTATTCCCCAAAATCTTGAACGCGATAAATTCCAATCCACAAGGTTCTCTAGCCAATTGCCGAATCGTCCTTCACCTGTTGATTTTGGCTTCCAATTTATGCTATTATTGAGCTCCACCATGCGTTCCTTTGCGGCCGTAGTTTTTACAAACCAACTCTCTAGTGGATAATATAAGATTGGCTTGTCGGTTCGCCAGCAGTGCGGGTAAGAGTGCTCGTACTTTTCTGCTTTAAAGCATTTGTTTTCTTCTTTTAACTTGATGACCAACTGTATATCGGCAGACTTTTCTGGAGCTTTTCCATCATCGTAAAATTCATTTTTGACATACATTCCTGCAAAGTCCGTTACTGCATCTACAAATCGTCCTTGAGTATCTACTAATGTCAAAGAGCCAATGCCGTTTTGTTTGGCTACAAGGTTATCGTCCGCACCAAAACTAGGGGCTAAATGAACTATCCCCGTTCCGTCTTCGGTGGTTACAAAGTCGCCAATTAACACCTTAAAGGCATCGCCATCTTCTGGTTGTGCATAGGGCAATAATTGCTCGTAACGCAAGCCTTCTAAGTCTGTCCCCTTTACTTCATTGATGATTTCAAAAGGAATATTCTTGTCTCCTTTGGAATATTCAATTAGTGCTAGCTCACTGTTTTTCTCTGCGAAATATTTGCCAAACAGGTTTTTAGCAACAATCACCGTAACGGCATCAAAAGTGTATGGGTTATAGGTGTTCACCACCACATACTCAATGTTTTTACCAACTGCCAAAGCGGTATTCGAGGGCAATGTCCAAGGGGTGGTTGTCCATGCTAAAAAGTGAAGCTCGCCATGTGCTTTTTCATATAGAAACTCAGATGCTTCGTTTCTTACTGTTTTAAACTGGACTATGGCGGATAAGTCTTTTACGTCTTTGTAGCAGCCTGGTTGATTAAGTTCGTGAGAACTTAGCCCTGTTCCTGCTTTTGGGGAAAATGGCTGTATGGTATGCCCCTTATAGAGCATGTCTTTTTTATCCATTTGGCTCAATAGCCACCATACACTTTCTATGTATTTATTGTCGTAGGTAACGTATGGGTCATTCATGTCTACCCAATAGCCCATTTTGTCCGTTAGGTCTTCCCAAACGTTCTTGAACTTCATGACGTTCTCTCGACACTTTTTGTTGTAGTCTTCAATAGAAATGGTTGTTCCTATATCTTCTTTTGTAATGCCCAGCTCTTTTTCTACTCCCAACTCTACTGGCAAGCCGTGAGTATCCCATCCAGCCTTACGGTTTACTTTAAAGCCTTGAAGGGTTTTAAATCGGCAAAATATATCTTTAATAGCCCTGCCCATAACGTGGTGAATGCCAGGCATACCATTAGCGGATGGTGGCCCTTCATAAAAGGTAAAAGAGGGATTGTTGTTTCTAGTAGAAACGCTTTTTTCAAATATTGAGTTTGCCTTCCATCTGGACAACACTTCTTTGTTGATGCCCGATAAATCTAGCTGTTTATATTCTGGGTATTTTTTCATTCTTAAATCGTAGCAATGACTTTTAATTCTATAGCAATGGGTGTGGGCAAACAATTGATTTCAACCGTTGTTCTGCAGGGCTGATTGTCAGCAAAAAACTCTGCATATACCTTGTTGTAGATTTTAAAATCGTCTTTCATATTGGTCAAAAATACCGTCACATCAATGACTTTATCCCATGAAGAGCCTGACTCTTCAACGATAGTTCGGACATTATTGAAAACTGAACGGCATTGGGCTTCTATGTCATAAGAGACAATGTTTCCAGATTCGTCTAACTCTACACCAGGTATTTTTTTAGTGCCGCGTTCTCTGGGGCCGACCCCTGACAAAAACAATAAATTTCCGTGCTGGCGAGCGTGAGGGTATAAGCCTACGGGCTCAGGTGCCTTGGTCGATTCTATTTTCTTACTACTCATATACCTAAAATTAATTGTGCGAAAATACTCAATGCTATGGAGAATAGCAATCTAATAAAATTAACTCAAAAATAAATACATTTGCACTTCAATATTGGGGATGTAGCTCAGTTGGCTAGAGCGCTTGACTGGCAGTCAAGAGGTCGTGGGTTCGAGCCCCATCTTCTCCACCAAAGCGGAACACTATCATAATTGTGTTTCGCTTTTTTTAATAGACCTTAAAGTATTTTAATGAAATCACTAACTGACATTTTTAGTATTGTTTAGATTTAGGGTAGCCAAAAACATAACTGTATTGTACAATATGTAATGTATACTTTTTTATTAGTATTGCATATATTTATAAGTTGGCGTGCATTAGAAAAACAGAACTCAAATTGAAAATTATTACTTGGAATTGTAATGGAGCATTAAGAAAAAAGTTTGAGAATTTAACGGACTTTAATGCTGACATACATATAATCCAAGAGTGTGAAAATCCAGCAGAAACCAAACACAAAGAATACAATGAATGGGTAGAAAATTATTTATGGATTGGAGACACCAAGAATAAAGGAATTGGAATTTTTGCAAAGAAAGATATAGAACTAAAAAGACTGGATTGGTCAGACAATTTTAAAGACCATAAAGTAAAACACTTTTTACCTTGTTCTGTAAATCAAGATTTTGACTTATTAGCAGTTTGGAATCACAGCAATAAATCACCAACTTTTGGATATATTGGACAATTATGGAAATATCTTCAAGTCAACAAACCGAATTTAAATAAGAGCTTAATTATTGGAGATTTTAACAGCAACAAGATTTGGGACAAATGGGACAGATGGTGGAATCACTCTGATGTTGTGGCTGAACTGAACGAAATCGGAATTGAAAGTTTATATCATAAATATTGGAAAGAAGAGCAAGGAACCGAAACTCGACCGACTTTTTTCCTGCATAGAAAATTAGAAAAGCCATATCATATCGATTATGTTTTTGGCAGTAAAGAATTTATAAATGGATTAAAAAAAATGGAATTTGGAAAAATAAGTGATTGGTTAAAAGTAAGTGACCATTTACCAATTATATGTGAATTTGATACTGAAAAAATAACGACACGCCAACAATGTATAACCGCAATTACGGCGGATTCGACTACGTCCGAATCCACTCGGAATTGCGAGCGTTAGTGCTTAATCGAAAATTAGTAACTTAAAACCCGTAATTGACGGTTATATGCAACCGTTGGCGGTAATTACATTAAACCTTAGATGACTGTAAGAGTCTAAGAAGAAAATTTAAAAGGTTAATTTATGATGAAACAGATTTTTGCAAGTTTACTAATCATGGTGTCTTTGATATCATGTAATAAAGATGGTGACAACATAAGTCCACCTGTAATATCTGCACCAATAGTCAAGTTGAATACTACCTATGAAGTATCTATTGCGGAAGATATCACTTACGCTGAAGGACTTAGTCATGATAGTTGGAATAGTGCCAATACCTCTGTAGTTCCGTTATTAATGGACTCTTATGTTCCAGACAATGATGTGCAAAATCGTCCTTTACTGATGTTAATTCACGGTGGTGGATTTTCTGGGGGTTCAAAACAACAGGAAGCATTAGTTTATATGGCAAATTATTACGCTTCTAGAGGCTTTGTTGTATTTTCAATTGACTACAGACTTAGAGGCGATAAAGGAACAATTCCACAAGAATGGATAGATGCGACAACTAATGTAGACCCTGCAGAACTTGACCAACTATACGCAATGTACCCTGCTCACCGAGATGCTAAAGCTGCTTTAAGGTGGATTATAGCTAATGCTGACAATTATCACATCAATACGGATTATATTACTGTAGGCGGTGGTTCAGCAGGAGCAATTACGTCTATTGGGCTTGGTGTATCAGAATTAGGTGATTATAAAGATGAAATAAGCTTAAGTGAAGATAACACCTTATCTACTACCAATCTTTCTCAAACCTATGAAGTAAAAACAATTTTAGACTTTTGGGGCTCCGGTGTATCTATAGAAATACTGGAGTCAATTTATGGTTACCAAAAGTTTGACTCAAATGACCCAGCATTGTTTATAGCTCATGGCACAGAAGACCCTACCGTACCTTTTAGTAGTGCAGAAGATTTAAAAACTATATGGGAAACAAATAAAATTGATTTTGTGTACTATCCATTAGAAGGCAAAGGTCATGGTGCTTGGGGAGCTACTGTGAATGGAAAAAGCTTATCAGATTTATCTTTTGATTTTATAGTGGAGAACCAAAGTTTGAATGTCGAATAAAAACTGCACTCAACAAGGTGTATAGTGCATACCCTTCGGGATACGCACCATATACGGAACGTTCCGCTTTTTTCAAATTGATTTGAATATGTAAGGGTTTTGCATATCATTTTGTAATTAAAGTTTTTGTTATGTAATATTGTTTAAGTTTTGATTCTCAAACCCCAATGAACAGTATAAATTTTCCTTTATTAATAATCTCGCTTACTACTCTCCTTGCTTCTTGCACTAAAGACGAGCCTTTGTCAATGCGTTGGGACTTAACTGCTTGTTTTAATCCGTGGGATAGCTACTTTAGTTTAGACACATTTTCGACTGATGGTTACATCGCAGGGGTAAATGATTACCTTTCTGAAGAAGGAATAGAAGTGAATTACATCACATCCGATTTTGACTCTTCAAAAGTAGAGCTATGCTTTGCTTGCCATTGTAAAACAGGAACGGTAATTGTTATTAACATTCCGACAAAAGATAGAAGAAAATTAAAAAATTTAGCCCCTAATAATCAATTCGATTTGAGTTTTTACTAAAGCAAATCTAATTCTTTAACTGTCATTTTATTCAATGTTCGAAATAAGAACGCTTAATTACATAAAAAAGAAACCCACTCAAATGAGTGGGTTTTAAATCTTATAATATTCAGGAGGTTTAGTATTTACTATCTAAAAACTCCTCTAATTCTTCACCGCTACTACTAAAGGTAAAAAGATCGTAAACTTTGTAATAATTCTCAAGATCATACACATAATCGTATGCAAACTTTGCTATTTCTAGCTTACCATCATCCCAATCAAAATTGTTTAATAAAATAAGCAGTTGGTCAAGAGTCATACAATTCGTTCGGATAATTTGTTTTGTTACACGAACCTTGTCGTCATTAAAGGTTTGTTTTTTAACCGTTTTCGCCATATCCTCAACCCTTTCTGCACTTGTTGGTGGTGTGCACCCCACTTTTCCAGTATAGCCAGAAACATGTACAGGTTCTGGTTTTGTGGTTTGTACAGGCTCTGGTGCAGGTTGGGTTGTATTCGATTCTTGAACATTAAAGTTGATGTTCATATTTGAATTGTGCGTAGGTTCTGGCTGACTCTGAGTATTATCTTCAATATTCATGTTAATGTTCATATTGATAGATGTAGAGCCGTTTTGGGCGCTCAGACCTAATGAAAGAAATAGGGTGAAAATAAATGTTAGGTGTTTCATTTTTTGAATTTTAAAGTGATAAATAATTAAGGTTTAATAAAGTCGAGCAATTAGTTACAATCACACGTTTGCTCTATGTTTTGTGTAAATCCATCAACTACTTGAGTGATGGTCGTTGCGCCTTCAATCTCCTCCAGATCTTCGTCAAACACATCGTTGATTTCAATTGTTTGGTTTACATCTGGCATTCCCGTTTGAGAAACAACTTGCGAACAGCTACAGTCTTTACACTTCTTACACGAAGAAAAAACGAAAAAGCATATAAACAGGGGTAATAAAAAGGTTATCTTTTTCATAATGAATTTGTTTTTCTAAATCTAAAAAAAATTTAACATTGATTATACTGGGTGCATTTTCTTTTTTTAAAAGCTATGGCTTTTTAACCTTAAAGTAAGACTAAAAACCCCGCTCTGCTGAGCGGGGTTAGTGGTTCAAAACTTATGCGATTCCTTTTTTACTTCCATAATAGAGCAGACCCAAAGCTGCTAAATTCAGTATTATTACTGGTAATGGGGCTGTTGGATTTCCTGAAAAAGCATTAACTAAATCAGGAAGAGCAAAGAAACCCATCACTACAAAAAATAAAAAGGATAGTCTTTTCAAAGGTGCTACTTCTAAAATAGAGGTTGCGCCTACCATTAGAAAGAAAAATCCAAGACCTACACAGCCTATTACTAACGCAAATGTGTCAAAAATAGTCATAGCGTCTTCGGATATTGTGTCATAGCCAAAAGCGTCAACAATAAGCATTGTTTTAACGTCTTCAGATATCATTGCTCCAAATAATGGCAAAAGCTGTAACAGCATGAGTACTGCTGCAATCCAAAAAATTGTTTTTAATTTCATCGTTTTATTTGTTAAAGTTATTTTCAAATAACGCAAAAAAACAATCATTTTTATGCCAAAGCCTATAAAAACTATCATTTTTTATATTTTTGGACTTACATTAACCGCTAAACCTTTCGCCCAATGTCAATGTTTGAGAATAAATTTGAAAAAGCACTTTGGAACTTGCGATATGTAGTAATTCTTTCCGTAATACTATCCATAGTAGCTTCAATTACTTTATTTGTTATAGGAAGCTGGGATATTATGTATTCGATCATTTATCAAAACCCCTTGTTTAATGTAGAGGTAAACAATAACAATGACCTGCTATTCAAAATTATTTCGTCAATAGATTTATTCTTAATCGGTATTGTATTGCTCATTTTTGGCTTTGGTGTATACGAACTTTTCATTAGTGAAATTGATTTTGCGAAAGGTAAATTTTCTGAGTCCACATTAAAAATTAGTAGTCTGGATCAACTTAAAAACAAGATAATTAAGGTCATTATCATTGTCTTAATTGTAAAATTTTTTGAGAAAATTCTGAAGCTAACGCCGAACTTTACAACCCCTATGGATGTGTTGTTTTTTGGTGTTTCTATTTTGTCGATTTGCTTAGGTTACTACTTGATAAACAAAAAATAAAAGACGCTTTTTAGTTTGTTGAAGTTTACGGTTTATTCTTACTTCCGTATCTTTGCACCTCTACCCCACCTTGACAAAAAAATTAAATATCGTTTGGCTCAAAAGAGACCTAAGAACCTCCGACCATGAGCCTTTTTTTCATGCTGAAAATCATGAAAACGATTACATCTCTATCTACATTTTTGAGCCTAATCTGTTGTCTCATCCTGACAGTAGTTTGAGGCATCAGCAGTTTGTTTACCACTCTATTTTAGACCTTAATAAGTCCCTTAAGCCCTATAAAAGGAATGTACATGTTTTCTATGCAAATGCTGATGAGGTGTTTTCATATTTAACAGAGGAGTATTCTATATCAAAGGTGTTTTCATATCAAGAAAGTGGCATTAAAACAACTTGGGACAGGGATAAGTCCGTAGGTAAAATTTTAAAAAACAGAGGAGTTGAATGGCATGAATTTGAAAATCAATCTGTAAAAAGAGGACTTAACCACAGGTTGGGATGGGATAAAGACTGGTACCTATACGCTCATTCTGAATGCATTCAAAACACCTTTAGCAAAAGCTCACCAACCCTTGATAAAAGCCCCTATGATTTTGATGTAAAAAAGCATCCTAAATTAGGGGCTTATCCAAACAACTATCAGCCAGCAGGCGAGTCTTTTGCTGTGAAATACCTCAACTCTTTTCTTGACGAAAGGGGAAAGAATTATTCTAGACACATTTCAAGCCCACAAAAAAGCAGAGTGTCATGCAGCCGTTTGTCAACTTATTTAGCCTGGGGCAATATTAGCGTTCGTGAAGTGTTTCAAAAAGTTAAAACAGACCCTAACTACAAATCACACAAACGTTCTTTTGATGCTTGTTTAACTAGATTAAAATGGCGTTCACACTTCATTCAGAAATTCGAAACTGATTGTAGATACGAATTGTTCTGTATCAACAAAGGCTATGAAAAAATGGAGTACGATAACAACGATTCTTTATTGCAAAAATGGAAAGAAGGAAAAACAGGCTTTCCGCTTGTTGACGCCAGTATGCGGTGCCTCATTAATAATGGATGGATAAACTTCAGGATGAGAGCAATGCTTGTGTCTTTCCTATGCCACCACCTCAATCAAGATTGGCGTAGAGGAGTGTATCATATTGCTCAGTTGTTTTTGGATTATGAGCCTGGCATTCACTTCACTCAATTTCAAATGCAGGCAGGAGTTACCGGAATAAATTCAATCCGTATATACAACCCCGTAAAACAATCAATAGAAAAAGACCCCGATGGTGAGTTTATTAAAAAATGGGTGCCTGAACTCCGCGAAATAGAGACTCCTTTTATTCATCGTCCATGGGAGATGACGCCGATTGATTTGCTTTCCAAAGGAATAACATTGGATTATCCAGCCCCAATAGTAGAGCCCGTAAAAGCAGTTAAAACAAGCAGAAATCAGCTTTGGAGCCTACGCAAAGACCCATTAGTGAAAGAGGAGTCTGAAAAACTTCTTAAAATTCATGTAAGGCCGTCTGTAAAACCGAAATGAAATACATAATGTTTATTATACTTATCTTTACGACAACTAACAAGTTCTTTTAAAATGAGAATTGTATTATTTCTATTGCTTATTTGTAATGCGCTTAATGCTCAGGTTGTAATAAATGAAATTTCAGCAAATAAAGGCTTTTGGGCTTTTGACGGTGAGTGGAATGAAAACGACTGGATTGAACTCTATAATTCTTCAGCAAATACAATAGACCTATCCACCTACTTTCTCAGCGACAACCAAGATAATTTAGCAAAGTGGGACTTGCCAGAGCTGTTTATTGGACCGTACGGATTTGTGATCTTTCATTGTTCTGGAAAAGATATTAGCATTTCTAGTGGTGGGACAGATTATCACCACACCAACTTCAGGTTGTCTGCTGGAGAAACCGTTTTACTCACAGACGGTGCAACTATACTAGACAGCAATCAAATTGATCCAAGTATTTATTTTGGTATAAGTGAAGGAAGATCATCAGATGGCGAAAACGTCTGGTGCTTGTTTAACGAACCTACTCCAAACGGAAGTAACAACCTTAGCTATTGCTATGAGGGTATTACCCCTTCCCCATCACTCTCTCTAGAGTCAGGCTGGTATTCTGGAAGCGAATCGGTAAGCTGCTTAAACGATATTGAAGGCGCTATTACCTTTTACACTACCGACGGGAATGTGCCAACCACAAATGGCTCAGTATTTGTTGAGGCAATTAATATGAGCTCTAATACTGTTGTATCGGCACGGTCTTTTGCATTTAACCAATTGCCCTCTAAGATAATAGACAGAACATATATTTTTGAAGAAGACAACCATGGACTCGCTGTTTTTTCAATTCACACAAACCCCGAGCACTTATGGGATGAATACACGGGTATTTACGTGTCAGGACCAAATTCTGAAGAAGATTATCCGTTTTTTGGAAGTAATTTTTGGCAGCCATGGTCTAAATTTTCGCGACTTGAATATTTTGACAGCAATAAGGTTAAACGGGCCGAAGAATCTCTTGATTTAGAAATTCATGGGGGGTGGTCTAGGGCTGAACCTCAAAAATCTTTTCGTTTAGACTTTAAATCAAAGTATACTGGTAGACTTGAACATCCTGTTATAAACACTAAAAGCCATATAGAAAGTTACAATAACGTTAACCTTAGAAACGGCGGACAACACACCTGGAGCGATAAAATTCAGGACGCTATTTTTTCAAATGTTGTTAGCGAAACCAATGTCCACAATATGGGGTACGAGGGTTGTATTGTTTATTTGAACGGAGAGTATTGGGGGGTGTATGGTGTTCGAGAAAAAATAGACGAGCATTATATCTCTGATAACTTTGGTTATCCTGCTGACAGCTTAGATCTTCTAAACTCTTGGGGGGCTTTGGCAGGAAATATGGTAGAGGCCAATAATGTGTATAATGAGGTTATGGATACCGATGTAAACAGCCCTGACTTTTTTACACTTATGGACAACCGGTTTAATCTAGATAATTATATGGATTATTTTATAATTCAGACATATATACAAAATGTTGACTGGATGGGTATTTCTTGGGGAGCCAACAACATAAAGCTATGGAGACCACAAAGTGATGATGGAAAGTGGAGTTATGTGCTTTATGACACCGATGCTTCGTTTGGTTATTTCTGGGGCAACCCTTGGGACAACTTTTTATACCTCGCCGCAAACCCTGGTTACCCAAACAATCATTCAGAGATTTTTAATAAAGCCTTACAAAACGAAACGTTCAAATGTGAGTTTGCTAACCGTTATGCAGATTTGATGAATACAATCTTCATTCCTGAGAACTTCTCAGAAAAAGCCAATGCTATAAAAAATAATTTAGTGGCTGCCATGCCAGACCACATTGAAAGGTGGCAGGGTTTTGGAAACGAATGGAATGGAACTATTAACTCAGTAGAGCAATGGCAAAACGATATCGATGATATTGTCAACTATAACGAAGAGCGTTTAGATGGCGCTCGATACTATGTAGATAATACCTTGGGGTTGGGCGGTTGCTTTGAGCTTTCACTTAATGCATTTCCCATAGATGCTGGTGAGGTGAAAATCAACACTATTACCCCGGAAGAACTACCCTGGAGCGGCGTTTATTTTAACGGCTGTTCTGTTACTTTGACCGCCATTCCTGATAGCGGGTTTTCTTTTTCCCATTGGACTAGTGGTTTGGATTTTGTATTTTCTGAAGAAGAGTCAATAGTAGTTAACTTAAGCGAGGAAGAGTCGTTTGTGGCTGTATTTGATAAATGTGATGATATCCTTGATGTTTACATTAGCGAAAACGATAGCTCTATATCTGCTGATGTATCTTCATCTTCAGAAGATTATGAATTACAATGGTATCTGAACGGAAACGCACTATCAAACGATAGTGTTATATGTTTTCCGCTAAGCGGACTATATCAATTGGTTGTAAGCTCTGGAAACTGCTCGATGACTTCTGATGAATTGTTTATAGAACCAACCGTAGGTTTTACGAAGAATGAAGGCTTGGGCTCTATTAAAACTTACCCAAATCCGACAAACGGCATGGTCAATATAATATCTAATCCAAAAAGTGGAAGGCTTAAAACAGTCTCGCTTCTCAATACTATTGGAGAGCTTGTGTTAGTGGTAGAGGCTGATAAGAATCTGGGATTCTCCGTTGATTTTTCTTCTATACCCAAAGGAGTTTACTTATTGCGTTTAGATGCTGAAAACGAAAGTAGTATTGAAAAATTAATTCTTCAGTAAATTGTTCTTATTTTATATCTTTGCCGGCGTATCCTTAAAGAGTCATTTGTGAATTTTATTTATTAAAATTTAATGACTTAAGTCGAAAAACATGAAAAAACAATTACCCTTAATTCTCGCACTATTACTGTCGGTCAGTTTATTTTCACAATCTCCAGATAAAAAATGGAGCATCGGTTATAAGCTAGGCTCCGAACAATTTGCCGGATATGTAGGTGAAGACTTTGGTGGCCTTGAAGACTCCCATTTTATTAACGGTCTGACCCTTTCTAGAAGGATTAGCAGTCACTTTGACCTTGGACTGAGCGCGTTATGGGGCGAATATGAAGATCATTACTACGATGAGTATTATTGTGAAGATATGGCTTTGGTACGAGATTTAACCCTTTTTAACTTAAATGCTAAATTCCATTTATTCAAATACGATGATGTATTGGTACGGCCCTTTGTATTTGCCGGTTTTGGCTTATTGGTTTATGACGACCAAGACTTTGAAACTGAAAATGTATTGGATCAATTCCAATACCCGGATTTAGGCTTAGGTCTTAACATAAAAATCTCTCCAACTGTAAGTGTTACATTTGATGAAACCCTGCTATTTATAGATAGAGATAGAAATGCCAACAACAAAACGGAAAGGTATCTGCAGCACGCTGTAGGAATAGCATTTAACCTTGGCAAATCTAAAGATGCTGATAAAGACGGTATTAGCGATAGAAATGATACATGCCCAGAGGTGTTTGGTTTAAAACAATTTGACGGTTGTCCCGACACTGATAATGATGGTGTAAAAGACTCAGAAGATAGATGTCCAAATGAAGCAGGACTGATTAGCCTTGGCGGGTGCCCTGATAATGATGGAGACGGTATACCAAACCAAACAGATCAATGTCCAAATAAAAAGAGAACACAGGCTATGGCAGGCTGTCCAGATAGCGATAATGATGGAGTAGCTGACAACAAAGACGACTGCCCTAAAGTAAAAGGGTCAAAGAAATTAAAAGGTTGTCCCGACTCTGATAATGACGGCATTGCCGATAAAGACGACAAATGTCCGAAAGTAAAAGGAACAAAGAAAAATAAAGGCTGCCCTGAAGAAGTTAAAAAACAAAACCCAACTGAAGAAAAGGTGAAAACTTCAGCGCCAAAAGTATCATTATACGTTGTAAACTTTGAAAGCGGAAATAGCAACATCAATAAAAAGTCTAAGTCTATATTAAACTCCATTGTGGATGTTTTAAAGAAAAATCCAAACTACAAATTGGACATAAAAGGCTATACAGATACTGATGGCGATGAAAACATGAACTTGCGATTATCCGACTCTAGAGCAAAAATTGTTAAAGGTTACCTAATAAAACGTGGGATTTCTGACAAGCGTCTTTTCACAAAAGGCTATGGCGAACAAAACCCAATTGCAGATAATAATTCTGAAGATGGAAAAGCCAAAAATAGACGGGTGGAATTGTTTTTAAAATAATTAACCCCAATAAGACGTAAAAAAAGCCCTCATCTCTGAGGGTTTTTTTGTTTACTTGAAACTCCAGTCGTATTGGTCAAGCTCTTTGACCGAATAGTGCAATAAATCAATGGTGTTTCTAATGTCTGTTTTATCAGCCATTTCTATAACTTGATGAATGTGTCGTGTTGGAATGGATACCGCTCCTGCTATAGATCCTCCAGGTGTAAATCGCTGTATTCCTGCAGTGTCTGTACCACCACCAGTAAGTATTTCCAATTGATGTGGAATTTTATGTCTACTAGCAACTTCTTTCATATAACTGACCATTCTATAATCGCATATGGTTGAAGAGTCCATAACTTTAATTGCCGCACCTTTTCCAAGCTCAGTTATTTTTTCGTGTGGCGCTGCACCAGGAACATCATAAGCAATAGTGGTGTCTAAGCCAAAGCCAAAGTCTGGCTGTACCTCTTGAGTAGCTACATTTGCCCCTCTTATCCCTACTTCTTCTTGAACGGTAAACACTCCATAAATATCGTATGGATTGTCTTTAATCTCCCTTAACATTTCAATTAAAATAAAGACTGAAACTCTATTGTCAATCGACTTACAGTTAACGCAATTGCCCATTTCTATAAGTTGTCTTTCTCTAGTAATAGGGTTTCCTACACCAATGTATTTTTCAACCTCATCTTTGGGCATTCCCATATCAATAAAGTAATCGGTAGTCTTTGGCGATTTATTTCTCTCTTCAGGTGTCATTACGTGTATGGGCTTACTTCCCATTACCCCTATTAAGTCCTTTTTTCCATGAACAATTACCCTTTGAGCCGTTAGTGTTTTAGGGTCAAATCCTCCCAAAGTGTGAAAGCGTAAAAATCCATTGTCATCAATGTGAGTAACTATGAACCCAATCTCATCCATATGAGCGCCTATCATAACTTTTTTGTTATTGCTACCTTTTTTAATGGCAGTAACATTACCCATATTATCCATCTTTACCTCGTCTACCAAGGGGGTAACCTCTCTAAGTACTATTTCGCGGATTCGTTGTTCGTGGCCAGGGGCTCCAGCCGCTTCGCATATTTCAGCAAGTAGTTTTACGTTTATCGACATCTTTATTTGTTTTTTATTTGAGGTAACTTAACCTCATCATATTAGTCATTCCTTTTTCTTTAATGGGCATACTAGCTACATTTAAAACTAAATCGTCTTTGCTAAGTAAGCCAATTCCCTTAAGTATTCGTTTTGTATCTGCAACCGTTTCGTCGGTCCCGGTTTCATTATCATAATAAAAGCCTGTTACACCCCAAACTAAGCTAAGCGTATTTAGTATAGCGTGGTTATTTGTAAACGCATAAATTTTACATGGTGGTCTATGACTTGAAATCTCAATTGCATTATAGCCTGAGTGCGTCATTGTAATTATAGCCTTAGCACTGACCTGCTCTGCAAGTTTGCACGAGTGGTAACAAATGGCATCTGAAATAAAACGCTCTCCATGTGTTTCTTTGAGTTCATATGATCGTGTAGAAGAAAATTCTTGCTCCACATTAGTGATTATCTTACTCATTGTTTCAACCGCTTGTAATGGGAAGGCTCCTACTGAGGTTTCGCCACTAAGCATAACCGCATCAGCACCATCCATTACAGAGTTTGCAACATCGTTAACCTCAGCTCGTGTAGGCGTCACACTGTCTGTCATACTCTCAAGCATTTGTGTAGCCACAATTACTGGCTTTGCTTTTTCGAGGCTTTGTTTGGCGATTTTTTTCTGAATAACAGGCACTTTTTGCATTGGAATTTCTACCCCCAAGTCTCCTCTAGCAATCATTACTGCATCAGTGACATCAATAATGCTATTGAGGTTCTTTATGGCCTGTGGCTTTTCAATTTTTGCAATTACCCTTGCGTTATGGTTTTCCTTTTCAATATGTCTTTTCAGTTCAAGAATATCTTGTGCTGATCTTACAAAAGAAAGTCCAATCCATTCGATTGGTTGAGTTAAAATGAACTCAAGGTCTACAAGGTCTTTTGGTGTAAGACAGGGTTGTGAAATAGCTGTATTTGGTAGGTTAACGCCTTTATTTGAGCTTAGTTCTCCACCATGAATAACCTTTGTAACAACAGTGTCTTTGTTGTTAGTCTTTACAACCTCTATTTGAAGCTTACCATCGTTTATAAGAATTTTCTCTCCTGCTTTTACGTCCTTAGGGAACTGTTGATAGTTGATATACGCTTTAGTGCCGTCCCCTTCACATTCTTTTGTAGTAATAACAAATTCTGTGTTGTCTTCAAGTCTTGAACCATCGGCTATTTTTCCAATTCTAATTTTAGGTCCTTGGAGGTCTGCTAAGATAGCGGTATGAACATTTAATTCTTGGTTGATTTCTTTTATTAAACGAATGGTTTCAAGATGCGTTTTGTGATCGGCATGTGAAAAATTTAGCCTACATACGTTCACGCCAGCTTTAATCATTTCTGTTAAGGTGTCTTTGCTTAAGCAAGCAGGACCCATTGTTGCTACGATTTTGGTGTTGTTGTTTGTCATAAATTTAAAATACAAATTGTTCTTTTGTTTTTCTATCATTCTCCTCAAATACAGCTAATATAAAATCTGATTGTCGAATTAAACGTACATATTTTTGAACGTCTTGTTCATCTATCTCTTTTTGTAATAATAGCCAATAATCCACCTGCTTTTTCTTGGGCACCAAAAAGCCGTCTTGCGATTTATTTGAAAATATCATTATTTCTTCTGAGTCTGACTGATGCTGATATCTGGCAAACTCTGCGTTTGAATTGTGGGTAATGTAGGGTGCAGTTTTAAAAAAATGTGTTCTTAGCGTATGGTTAAGTGTCCAAGCAAAGCGGTAATCTTTGAGATGGCAACTAATACCTAATAAAGAAAAACTTACATCCAAGTCTATTTTTAACAATTGTTTTCCCATAATAGCTGCTAAAATAACCCTTTATCTTGGATTTAATTTTATGAATGTATTAAATCTTTGTATGCTTCTTTTGAAGCCAACTCTTCGGCTCTTTTAATGGACGTTCCTATAGCCTGACCCTTGTTTTCGTTTTCAATTAATATCATAACTTCATACGTCTTTTCGTGGTCTTTACCATAAGAGTTTATCAGCTGAAAGGAAACTTGTTTTTTGTTTGCCTGCCCCCACTCTAGTATTTTACCTTTATAACTGACTACTTCATTAAGTAATTCATTTAAGTTAATAAATGGCTGAATCAGTTTTTCTTCGATAAATTTAGCGGTAAAATCGTAGCCCTTATCTAAAAATATTGCGCCAATTAAAGCCTCAAGTGCATTTCCGTAAATGGAACGGTTAGAGCTTACTTGGTGTTTCAATAATTTGTTAAGCTCTATGTTTATGGCTAGTTTGTTCAGCGTTTTTCTACCAACAATCTTGGCGCGTGTCTGTGTTAAAAAACCTTCGTTTTGCTTTGGAAAGCTTGTATAAAGCATTTCTGCTATTACTGAACCAAATATAGCGTCGCCAAGGTACTCTAAACGCTCATTGTGTTTTAAACGCTTCTTTATAGATCTATGGGTGAGGGCTTCATTAAAGAGGTTAATGTCATTTGGATAATATCCGATTACATTAAATAGTTTCTTTTCGTACGGGGTTCTGGTTTTTAACTGGTTTTTGATGTAGTCTAGAAACTTCATCAAACTTTTTTAACCATTACACAGGCATTATGACCACCAAATCCAAATGTGTTTGAAATTGCTACGTTTACCTCTCTTTCCTCTGCTTTATTGAAAGTAAGGTTTAGAGAAGGGTCAACATCAGGATCGTCTGTTGAGTGGTTAATTGTTGGGGGTACAGCATTGTTTTTTACGGCCAAAATAGATGCTATTGTTTCAACAGCTCCCGCTGCACCTAGAAGGTGTCCGGTCATTGATTTTGTTGAACTAATATTAAGCTTTTTAGCATGCTCGCCAAAGACGCCTTTAATGGCTTTTACTTCAGCCACGTCTCCTAGCGGTGTAGATGTTCCATGAACATTTATATAGTCAACATCTTCTGGTTTCATGCCGGCATCTTCTATGGCTAAACGCATAACATTCATAGCGCCAATCCCTTCAGGGTGTGGAGCGGTTATGTGGTGTGCGTCAGCAGTCATAGCGCCGCCTACAACCTCAGCATAAATTTTAGCTCCCCTCGCCTTAGCGTGTTCGTATTCCTCAAGTATTATTGCGCCTGCTCCTTCTCCTAAAACAAAACCATCTCTCTCTTTATCAAAAGGACGAGAAGCCGTTTGTGGAGATTCATTTCGTGTTGAAAGGGCGTGCATAGCGTTAAATCCACCCACTCCAGCTTCATTAATTGATGCTTCAGAGCCTCCAGAGATAAATACGTCTGCTTTTCCCCACTTTATGTAGTTAAAAGCATCTATTAAAGCGTGTGTCGAAGAGGCACAAGCAGACACCGTAGCATAGTTTGGTCCTCTAAAACCGTACTTAATAGAAATGTGACCGGCAGCGATGTCGGCTATCATTTTTGGAATGAAAAACGGATTGAATCGTGGTGCTCCAGAGCCAGTAGCAAAATCGCCACACTCCTTTAAGAAGGTGTCTAAACCTCCAATACCTGAGCCCCATATTACGCCTGCCCTATCAAGATCCATGTTTTCTAGGTCGAAAGAGGCGTCTTCCATAGCTTCAGAAACGGCCACCATCGCATAGATGGCATACATATCTAGCTTACGCGCTTCCTTCCTGTCTAAAAAATCTGTTGGCACGAAGTCTTTAACTTCGCAAGCGAAACGAGTCTTAAACTGCGTTGCATCAAATCGTGTGATAGGTCCAGCTCCGCTTACGCCTTTTAGTAGATTGCTCCAGTATTCTGAAACATTGTTACCAATAGGAGTGAGAGCGCCTAAACCTGTAACTACGACTCGCCTTGACATGAGAAAAGAGTTTTATTTAAGCCTTTTCGATGAACGAAATAGCGTCTCCAACAGTGACAATAGCCTCTGCTTGATCGTCTGGAATTTGAATGTCGAATTCTTTTTCGAATTCCATTATTAATTCAACAGTGTCTAAAGAATCAGCACCTAAATCATTAGTGAAGCTTGCTTCTGGTGAAACCTCTGCTTCGTCAACACCTAATTTATCTACTATAATTGCTTTTACTTTTGTTGCAGTATCAGACATGAAATGAAAGTTTTTTATTAAACAAGTTGCAAATAAATGTACTTTTTAAATATAAAACAAGCGAAGGCGTTTGTATTTATTGATTATTTAAAATAATTGCTTTTAAAATAGTTCTATTTTTGACTTCTAAAGATGGGTAAGTTTAGGTTAGCAATATTTATTTCAGGCAAAGGCTCAAACGCTTTGAATATTATCAAGTATTTTAAGGGAAATGATGCTATTGAGGTGGCTTTGGTCTTGAGTAATAAAACAGGGGCTGAGGGGCTTAAAAACGCTCAAAAAATGGGGGTTGACACCATTGTTTTTAACAATGAAACGTTTAAAAAGAGTGGAGAAATTGACACCTATTTAAGGTCTTTGGGTATCGATTTTATTGTTTTAGCTGGTTTTTTGCGACAAATTCCTATTGATTTGGTTGATTCTTACAAAAACAAAATTATAAATATTCATCCTTCACTGTTGCCAAAATTTGGTGGCAAGGGTATGTTTGGGACACATGTTCACAAGGCTGTATTAGATAATAATGAGGTGGAAAGCGGTATTAGCATTCATTATGTTTCTAACGAATATGATGAAGGTAAAATCATTTTTCAAAAATCTATAGCTATTGATGAGGGTGAAACAATAAATAGCTTATCGAAAAAAATACAACAGCTTGAACACACTTATTTTCCGCTAATTATTGAAAAAACCATTCGTTATGAATTTAATACTTAATGAGGTTGCTACGGCTTTTATGGTGCTGTTCGCTGTAATAGATATCCTCGGCTCTATACCTATCATTTTGGACATCAAACGGAAAGCTGGTGAAATATCATCCTTAAGAGCAAGTATTGTTTCTCTACTAATTATGCTAGGTTTTTTAATCTTAGGTGAGCAATTGATAGGCTTTATTGGCATTGATGTTAACTCCTTCGCGGTTGCTGGTTCCATAATTATATTTATTATAGCCTTGGAAATGGTGCTAAATGTTAACCTGTTTAAGGATGATGGCTCTACTGCAAAAACAGCCTCCATTGTGCCTTTAGCTTTTCCTATCATAGCTGGAGCGGGCTCAATGACTACTATACTTTCTCTTAGGGCAGAATTTGAAGCAATAAATATAGCCGCTGCTATTTTCTTAAATATCCTTTTGGTGTTTGTTGTTTTGAAGCTTACTGGAAAAATTGAACGCTTATTAGGTGCTGGCGGAATTGCTATACTGAGAAAGGTGTTTGGTATTGTGCTTTTAGCTATCGCTATCAAATTATTTAGTAGTAACATTAAAGTCTTGTTTAACTAATGGGTATTAAAATATATACTGACGGCTCATCTAAAGGAAACCCTGGTCCTGGCGGCTACGGTATTGTTCTTCTTTCAGATGAGGGGCATAGAAAAGAGGTGGCTAAAGGTTTTAGAAAAACCACCAATAACCGAATGGAGTTATTGAGTGTTATCGTCGCTTTAGAAATGCTAAAAGCTCGACCTATGGATGTGCTTGTTTTTTCAGACTCAAAATATGTGGTTGACGCGGTCGAAAAAAGATGGGTATTCGCTTGGGAAAAGAAGTTTTTTGACAAAAAAAAGAATGCCGACCTCTGGAAACGTTTCTTAAAAATATACAATAAACACAACGTTAAATTTATATGGGTAAAAGGCCACAATAATAATGTGGAAAACGAGCGTTGTGATAAGCTAGCGGTTGCTGCTGCTGAAGCTGAAAAACATCATGAGGTTGACAGGGGTTATGAAAACTCCCAAAATCAAAACCCCTCCTTATTATAGGCCCATTGTTTTTGCAATTTTAAACCTCTTTATTGTTGCTTTGCCTTTTTCTTTAAGCTCTGCGTCTTTTTCTGTTTTTAGCTTTGTACTGATGTCTGCTTTTAAATCATTGAACAAATATGTTTTTACTCGCTTCATCCAAGATTGAGCGTTTTCTAAAGTGCTTTCTAAAGCGGGAACACCATCTAGCATTACATTTAGGTCTTGTCTTTTCAAAAAGGATGAGTAATACATAGAGGCGTAATATTGCTTATAACCGTTAGAACTTAACAATTGATTTTTGAGAAATTCCATTTTATCAATCCCGCCATAATCGGCATAAAGATCGGAAACAACTCTTGGTAAATCGTCTTCCAAATCCTTTGCTAGTTCAAGGGCCTTTTCTGAATTTAATTTAGACAAGCCTTTTAAACCAGCGCCCGAAACATAAAGAGATTTTTCAGCTATAGCTTCTTCAAAAAGCTCTTCGTATTCTGAACTGTTTTCTAGTTCTGATAAAAACAGTATCGCTTGAGACCTAACCTCGGTATTTGTATTGTACTTAGCTTGTTGCTCAATAATACCAGAAAGGTCTTCTTTATTTTTAAATGATTCCGCCCCTTCAATTCCCGCAAGCTGAATGGGCCGGTTATTGTTGTTTAGGGCGTGAAGAATGGCGTTTTCTTTACCTTTTTCACCTACATTTCGGAGCGCAAACACCATGTCCATATATAAGGGTGAATGCATTTGTTCTATCCACCAATCATCAGGTTTTTCTTCGAAAACCTCAGCCAATAAGACGTGCTCCGCGTCAACAATGATATTTATTGGTTTACTGTTCACATCAAACACGAATTCGTGTTTTGACTCCGTCATGGTTACACCGTGTCTTTTTGTTTGTCCGTCCTCATAAATATCAATGTTAAAAGGCAGTCTATAAACAGGGGTGGTGCCTTGATCTTGAATTTGCTCAACAATTACCGTTTGTTGTTTTTTAGCTTCATTGTACTTATAGTCGACTGCCAAAATAGGGTGTCCAGAAGCTAAAAACCATTGGTTAAAAAACCAATTCAAATCCTCGCCCGATACCTCTTCCATGGCCAGCCTCAATTGGTGAATTTCTACCGTTTTAAAAGCGTTGTCTTCAAGATATTTTTGCAGCCCGCTGTAAAAGGCGTCATCACCAAGATAGTACCGCAACATGTGTAATATTCGCCCGCCTTTTGCATACGAATGGTTATCAAACATATCTTCTTTGTCTTCGTAATTAAAGCGAATCATGTCTTTTTGTTCAACTCTTGATTCATTCAAATAGTTTTGGAGATCATTTTCTAGATGCATATCTGCCTCAAGTCTCCCAAGCCACTTTTCCCTCCAAATGTATTCGCCATATGTTGCAAAGGATTCGTTCAAAAGAAGGTTTGCCCAAGATTCACAAGTTACCAAATCACCAAACCAATGGTGAAAAAGTTCATGAGCAATAATGTCATCTTCATGTCTGTCAACAAGCTCCCTTTCGGTCATCTGAACAAATTCGCCGTGAATAACTGCTGTTGTGTTTTCCATTGCTCCAGATACAAAGTCTCTAACAACTACTTGAGCGTATTTTTCGCAAGGATAATCAACGCCTAAAAGGTTTGAAAAATAATCTATCATCTCTGGTGTTCTTCCAAAAATAGCTCTTGCGTTTTTATGGTAATCGTCTTCTAAATAGTAGGTTACATCTTTATCTTTCCAATTATCGTATGTGATGTTGAATTCTCCAATAGCCATCATCGCTAAATAAGGGGTGTGTCCTAACTTTTGCTCCCAAAAGTCTGTTCTTGTGCCGTCTTCATTATCAACACTTTTTAGCAATAAACCATTTGATAGGGTTGTGAACTTATTCTTTACAGTAATGTCTATGTCTTGGGTTGTTCTTTCATTAGGAGAATCTATTGTTGGAAACCAACACGAGCTAGCTTCAGTTTCGCCTTGGGTCCAAATTTGCATGGGTTTATTTTTATCTTCTCCAAGTGGGTTTATAAAACATAAGCCTTTAGCATCTGTGATGGCGTTGCTTCCTTCAACAGCAAGTTCATTTGGTTTTGCGGTGTACTTTATTGTAATGGTATACTCTTCAGTTCTGTCGTAAACTCTATCGAGTTGTATGTCTAATAGAAGGTTGTCGTAATCGTATTGCAGCTCCTCCCCATTCATACTTATAGAGTGTATGTCAAAGCCTTTTGCGTCTAGTATTAATTGATTGGTTGAGTGAAAATACGGTTTTAATGTAAGCTCTGCTGTTGCTAATAGATGTTGTTTTTCCCAATTAAAGCGAACAGATAAGTCTGTATGAATAAGGTCATTTAGGCGGGTTCGCGAAGGGTTATATATTTCCTTTTCCTCTAGTTTCTCTGCGTATTCTACTTTTGGTGTGTTAGTACTTACTAGAAGCGCTAAGGCAATTGCTATCAGTGTTTCTATAATATAATTTTGTGAGGGTGTAAAAGTAACAACATTTCTTTGTTAAATTTGTAGTGTGAAAGCTGTAATAAATAAAGGTCTTGAATTTTCCCTTGAAGATGATATTAGTTGGGACTGTATCGAAGTAAAAGACGGTCAGTTTCAAATTATCTACAAGAATAAATCTTATTTAGCTGATGTGGTGCGTTTAGACACTTCTAAAAAAGAAGTCTGTCTACAAATCAATAATCGGCTTTATGATGTCGTGCTAAAAGACAAATATGACGATTTATTAAATCAAATGGGGCTAGATACCGCTTCTAATAAGAAGGATAATGAGGTTAAAGCTCCAATGCCAGGTCAGGTCTTGGACATCTTAGTAAAAGCTGGAGATACTATCAATGAAGGAGACGGGCTCATTGTGTTGGAGGCTATGAAAATGGAAAACATTATTAAATCTACCAGAAACGGTATAGTACAAAAGGTGCACGCCAAAAAAAGCAATAGCGTTGAAAAAAACGCTGTCCTTATTGTTTTTGAATAGGATTAGACAAGCTGTATGTCGAACTGAACCAAGTCTATAAATTCTGAAATACGGCGATTAACCTCATCCTTAGAAAGGCCATCCATTCGTTCTGTTCCAAATTTTTCTACACAAAAAGACGCCATCGCAGAACCTATTATTACAGCTCTTTTCATGTTCTCAAAGGAATAGTCTTTAGTGGCACAAAGATGGCCCACAAAGCCGCCTGCAAAGGTGTCACCAGCCCCTGTTGGGTCAAACACATCTTCTAGTGGTAGGGCGGGAGCAAAAAAGACTTCTTCTGAATTAAATAAGAGAGCACCGTGCTCCCCTTTTTTAATAATTAGAAACTTTGGTCCAAATGACAATATCTTTTTTGCTGCTTTTACTAGCGAATATTCCCCCGACAATTGACGTGCTTCTTCATCATTAATAGTGAGTACGTCAACGTTTTTTAAAGCAATCATGAGGTCGTCCAGAAAGTTGTCCATCCAAAAGTTCATGGTGTCCAATACTATCAGTTTTGGTCTTTCTTCCAATTGATCTAGTACTTTTTGCTGAATGCTAGGCATAAGGTTTCCTAACATTAAAAGCTCACAGTTTTGGTATTCGGTTGGAACAACAGGGTTAAATGTTTCTAGTACATTAAGTTGGGTGTCCATTGTGTCTCTAGTATTCATATCATTATGATACCTTCCAGACCAGAAAAATGTTTTTTCGCCTTCTTTAATTTGGAGACCTTTTGTATCAACCCTATGGTTATGTAACATATCTATTGCAGACTGAGGGAAGTCGCCTCCCACCACTGAAACTAAATTAATGTCCTTATGAAACTTTGAGGCTGACAATCCTATATAGGTAGCTGCGCCACCTATAATTTTATCTGTTTTACCAAATGGTGTTTCAATAGCATCGAAAGCAACTGTTCCTACAACTAATAAACTCATAACTTTTAAAATTTTATTTTTGCAAATGTATTGCATAATTATTTGCAATGTAGTAATATTGCACTCCAATTTTTCCTCCTTAGCTCAGTTGGTTAGAGCATCTGACTGTTAATCAGAGGGTCCTTGGTTCGAGCCCAAGAGGGGGAGCAAAGAAATTTAGAAGGGTTACAGACAATTGAAGTTTGTAACCCTTTTTCTTTTTTCAAGGTTTACGCAAGGTTTTAGGTTAAAACATGAAAATAGTCATGATCCCGAGACTACTCAATTCAAATATCGAACCACAGTATTAAACCAGCTGAATTCCTCTCAACCATGGAGGAAATTAATATGATCCTGTCGTCAATCAACCCCAAATGAATCCCATAGGTCATCTATTTCCGGATCAGGATTTTTCGAACGCCATATATACCCCATTGTGTTCGCCATTACCTCTTCATCAATTGAAGTTTCTGTGATGCGAGCAATATGTTCAATGTGCCGCTGTAGTCTTCGGATAAAGTCGAAATCAATATCTGCCTTTAGGGCGATATCTACAAAAGCTCCATAATAGTAGTCTCCGTAACAGTTATACGTCTGAAGTAGTTGTTCCGGCGTGAGATGTTTCGTGCATATCAATGCTCCTTCAATGATAGTGCATTTGTTTTCTGTTGTATGGATAGTCATACATAAAATATACAGAACTGAAATGACAAAGTCAAATTATGATATAACGAAAAATATTACATTATTAACATGATATATGTTATATTTGAGAAACTTGATTAATCACTTCGTGTATGAATCGCATAAAGGTTGTCTTAAAAGAAAAGGGTATAAAACAGACCTGGTTAGCAGATAAATTAGGCAAGAGTTTTAATACTGTCAATGGCTACGTTCAAAATAGACAGCAGCCACGGTTAGAGACTTTAAATGAGATTTCGGAAATATTGGACGTGGATATCAAAGATTTAATAATGTCAACCAAAAACAAATGAAAGTATACTCTAAGCTTGAATCATTACTTAAGCAAGAACCCAATTTTTTATCGGATGAAGGGAAATTGAAGAAGTGGGTGGTTATTGATAAGGCACGCAATTACGACGCAGGATTAATTGAATTACTATTGAAGGACCAGCAGATCAATGAACTTTTTTTTGTGAATGTCAACGACGTTTTGATTTTCAATCAAAATCACTTTATACAATTCCTCGAACAAAAAAATTATCTAAACGATAGTTATACTCAGTTCAAAAATAAGGTAGGTCTCACTATAGGTGGAAGTTACTTGAAGCAAAGAAATGAGATTGCTCTTGTTTGGCCATTCAAGGATTGTATTTTAGAGGGGGGGCAGAATTTTGAAGAACAAAAAAGAGAGGAAGTGTTTTTCAATGAGATAATAGCCCAAGATGAAATTACTCAACTTCTCGAACCCAAGGTTCTCACAAACGCAAAGTATTTTGACGTCAACGGACCACATCAGTTTGATAAGTTTAATCGAGATGACAAACTAAATAAGAAAAGAGGTGTGTCCTCAAACACCATAACTGATAACCTTGTCATTAAGGGTAATAATCTCTTAGCGTTACATTCTCTTAAAAAAGAGTTCTCTTCAAAAATAGATCTGATTTACATAGATCCTCCTTACAACACTGGGGGCAATGGAGACACCTTCCAATACAATAATAACTTTAAGCGATCTACATGGTTAACTTTCATGCAAAATCGCTTGGTTGCCGCTAAAAGTCTTTTGAAGAAGGACGGTGTTCTAATTGTGGCAATTGATGAGAATGAGCAAGTTCATTTAGGTGTTTTACTTAAAGACTTGTTTCCTGATTCGGAAGTCCATTGTATAACGATTATGCATAACCCAAGAGGTATTCAAGGAACTAACTTCTCATATACTCACGAATACGCATTTTTTGTGATTCCAAAAGGGTTGAAGTCTATTGCGAATCAAAAAATCGATGAGCCCGAAATTAAATTTAGAGGACTTCGAGATAACGGTGGCGAAAGTTTGAGAACAGATGCAAAAAACTGTTTTTACCCATTTATTGTCGACCCGGTAACTGACAAAATTTTAGGTTTTGGAGATGTTGAGTCTGACGACTTCCATCCGGGCAAACGTACAATTGAAAAAGAAGGAAAGGTCTACGTATATCCAGTGGATAACGACGGAGTTGAACGGAAATGGCGCTATGCTCAACAATCTGCCAACAAGGTCTTACACCTAATGAAAGCAAAGAAAGTAAATGGCGTATATGATATTCAATTGGGGAAAGATTTCAGACAATACAAAACTGTATGGTCGGGCGCTAAGTATGATGCCAATGAGTATGGGACCAAGCTCATAAAGTCATTAGTCCCAAACTCGAAGTTTTCTTTCCCAAAATCATTGTGGAATGTTTATGATTGCCTTTATGCTGCTGTGGGTGACAATCCAAATGCAATCGTATTAGATTACCATGCTGGATCAGGGACAACTGGTCATGCAGTTTTAGAAATGAATAAATCTGATAACGGCAACAGAAGATTCATCTTATGTGAACAAATGGATTATATCGAGACAGAAACTAACATTCGATTGATGAATGTTATAGGGAATGAAAAATTAAACGAATCATTTACCTTTTTCGAGCTCAAAAAATTCAACGAGTATTTTATTGATATTATTAAAGAGGCAAAGGATTCCCAATCGCTACTGGAAATTTGGGAACAGATGAAAGAGAAAAGTTTTTTGAATTACAATGTGGATATCAAAAGGCAAGAGGAAAATATTGAGGACTTCAAGTCAATGAATCTGAAAGAACAGAAACAACACCTTTGCGAAATACTTGATAAAAACCAATTGTACGTTAATCTTTCATCACTCCATGATAAAGATTTTGAATGCACAGATAGAGAAATACAGTTAACTCAAAACTTTTATCAAATAGAAACCAAGTAACACTATGGCATATCTCTATAAAATCTTTGAAGGGCCTTTTGCCAGAAGAGCGCTATCTCAAGTAAATGTGCCAAATAGTATTGCAGGCAATTTAAGACTAGGGTATGGTCAACGTCCTTATCAAATTGAAGCGTTCAAAAGGTACATATACTTAGACCAGGAAGATTTCGAAGAAAAACCTCATAAACCCTACCACTTGCTTTATAATATGGCAACTGGAAGTGGTAAGACTTTGATAATGGCTGGTCTGATGCTTTATCTTTATGAAAAAGGATATCGCAACTTTCTATTTTTTGTAAATAGCAAAAACATCATTAAGAAGACCAAGGATAATTTCCTGAATCCACAGGCGAATAAATACCTGTTTAATAATAAAATTGTTATTGATGGAAGGGAAGTAATTATTAAAGAGGTTGAAAACTTTGAAGAGGCTGATACAGAAAACATCAACATCAAGTTTACTACCATTCAGCAATTGCATATTGACCTGAACAACACAAAAGAAAACAGCTTAACATTCGAAGATTTTGAAAATAGAGAAATAGTCTTAATTGCCGATGAAGCCCATCATTTTAGTTCAGGAACAAAAAGGGGTACTTTACTCGGAAGCTGGGAAGACACAGTACAGAAAGTCCACCAATCCAATTTCAACAATATCCTTTTAGAGTTTACTGCAACCTTAGATTATGAAAGTAGGGAGATTGCGGAAAAATATCAGGAAAAAGTCATTCACAAATATGATCTGGCTCAATTCCGTTTAGACAAATATTCTAAGGAAATCAATTTAGTTCGGTCGCTCTATGATGAACAGGAACGAGTCATTCAGGCCTTAATTCTCAATTTGTATCGTCAGGAATTGGCAACATCCAATAATATCAATTTAAAGCCTGTTATTCTATTCAAAGCCAAGAGTAAAATTGCGGAATCTGAGCAGAACAAAATTAACTTTCACCAACTGATTGAAGGTTTTTCGATCGAAATGGTGAATAACATTCAGCAAACTTCAACCATTCCAATTGTTCAAAAGGCATTTGAATTTTTTGAAGGCAAGGGCATTTCGGATAACGAGATAGTTAAACGTATTAAATCCAATTTCAAAGAAGAAAACTGCATTAGCGCAAATAATGATGCAGAAGCGGAAACTAATCAAATTTTACTCAACACATTGGAAGATGAGAACAATCCAATTCGAGCTGTTTTCGCCGTCCATAAATTAAATGAAGGTTGGGACGTTTTGAATTTGTTTGATATTGTTCGTTTATATGAAGGGCAGAATACAGGAGGTAAAAACAAAGGGGTTGGAAAAACAACTATTTCGGAAGCCCAATTGGTTGGTAGAGGAGCGAGATATTTTCCTTTCAAACTGGAAGATAATCAAGACCCATTTACCCGAAAGTTTGACAATGATATATCCAATGACTTAAAAATCCTTGAAGAACTTTATTACCACACTAAAGAAGACAGCCGTTACATTTCCGAATTGAAACAGGCGTTGATTGACACAGGAATCTATGAAGATGATGAAAATACCATCCAATTGACACTTGAAATCAAACCTGAATTCAAAAAGGCAGACTTTTACAAGACTGGGCGGGTTGTATTCAATAAAAAGATTGAAAAGAGTTACAACAACGTTAAGTCCTTCGAAGACTTGGGAGTTAAGATGAGTAATCTGAATTACACACTGTCTTCAGGTGTAGGTCGCATGACTTCAGTTTTCAAGGATGATAATAAAGGAACCGTAGACAAAATAGAACACAAGGATTTAAAAGTAGGAAGCATACCTAAACATGTTATTAGTTATGCCTTATCTCAAAACCCATTTTATCATTTTGATAACTTGGTAAAGTACTTCCCAAACTTAGATTCTCTATCAAACTTTATTCAAAGTGAGGATTATCTGGGGGGATTGGAAATAACGTTTAATGGATCAGAAGACCGCTTTAATAAAATTGCTAATAAAGATTATTTGCTTGCGGTTAATAAACTTCTAACCTCCATCGAAGATGATATAAAATCTAACTTAACCGAATTCGAGGGCTCAAAATATATTTCTGAATATGTGCATAAGGTGTTCGGGGACAAAGAGATTAAAGTCAATAAGAACAGTGAACGATCAGATGGTCAATTTGACGTAGTTAGTGAGCCTGATTGGTATGTTTATAACGCCAATTATGGAACAAGCGAAGAAAAGAAATTCGTTGAAATGTTCTCAAGACGATTTGAGCACTTAGAGAAGAAATTCGAAAATATATATCTCATAAGAAATGAGAGAGAGTTAAAGATTTATGACGGCCTCGGTCGTGCCTTTGAACCCGACTTTTTGCTGTTCTGTAAAGAGAAGGACGGCGATGAACATACGTTTCAAGTTTTCATTGAACCCAAAGGCGCACATCTTATTGCTAATGATATGTGGAAGGAAGAATTCTTGCAAAGGATGAGGGATGAAAGGAAGACTCTTCAAATCAACATGGATAAGTATTTAATAACTGGAGTTCCGTTTTACAATTACTCAAATGAAAATGAGTTTATTGAAAATTTAGAATCGTTATCTTAAAATCTTGATTTTTTTGAAATTTTTTCCGGAAAATTCGCAGACGGATTCGAGCAAACCTTGTTGATCAAGGGGTGGCAGCCCCGAGGGAGGATACCTCATAACAATCACTTCGGTCAGGGGGGGGGTGGATAATAGCGTTTACCTTAAAATCATACCTATCTAATAGCGATAAAGTATAGGTTTTATGCGGCATAAGCGGTAATTCAGCGTTAATTTTAGGCTAGTCACACACTAAGTCTAAAAATCATGGGAATTTCAGTTTTATATGTCCGTATTTCGTCACTTGATGGTAAAACCGATCGGCAAAGAGTCAATGAAGAAGAGTTTGATAGAGTCATTGAGGATAAGTGTTCTGGTTCGATTCCAATTTTTGAAAGAGAAGGCGGGCGCCAACTAAAAAAATGGATCGATGAAGGTGTGATCTCTTCTATTTCTATTTGGCAAATTGACCGCAGCGGCAGAGACCTTCGTGATATTCTAAATTTCATACACTACACCACCCAGAGAAAGATCCCAATTAATTTTATCTCACAGGGTCTAAGAACCATTGATGAAAATGGAGAGGAAAACCCCATCTCCAAAATGGTAATTTCAATTCTTGGAGTTGTTGCGGAAATGGAACGGAAATTAATCCGAGAACGGCAACGTGAGGGAATTGAAATCGCAAAGTTGAAGGGGAAGTTCTTAGGACGTAAAAAAGGTACTTCTGAAGATCCCCTAAAGTTCTTATCAAAGAAGAGGAATAAACATGCCATGGAACTCCTAATTAAGGGTTATAAGAATATTGAGGTTTCACGAATAACTGGTCTGCACCCGCAGACAGTTTCAAAAGTAAAGGGTATGATCTGATGGATATAATTTTAATCGGCAGCGTAATATTTCTACTGTATAGATTTGATAGATTTCTTCAGCGACCTGAGGTAAAATTAAACATCCCAATAGGGGATTTTTTAGAAGACATTACAATCTGGATGAAGGATATGTATCCAACAAGGAGAAAGTTCCCCAGAATCGTTATTTCGAACCAAAAATCGAAGTTGGCGGGGGAATACAAATACTATTCTAACGAGATCATAATTTACTTAAGAAATCATCCGAATATTAAGTCACTAGTAGATACCCAAATACACGAAACGATACATCATATTTTTATAGATACGAAATCAAAACAAGACTTGTATCAGAGACAATTGGAAGAATATGGATACTGGGATCATCCTGGGGAAATACTATCATTTACGTTATCTAAAAAACTTACAGAAAGGTATATGAAGACTAGATTTAATAAAAAGTGGGTATGGTTCTAAAAGAGATCTATTCCCCTACTTTAATAACTAGTGTATAAATGTATTACATGTATATCAAGTTAAATGTGGTATTAACTTTTAGAGGTGGTATTTTATAACTAAAATGTCATTTTGACTACTGGAGAATGTTGTTGAATTTTTTACGACAAATTCCTTCTATTATTTCTCTTTTTTCTTCCTATCTGGTACTTTATAGATTCTCTTATGAACTCTGATTTATTTATTTCTTCTTCAACTATTGTATCTATTAAGTTTCTATACTGTTGTTCTGTTATTCTTATTGTTACTGATTTTTTTTTATTCTTTTTCATATCCAGTATTATATCTAGTCTAGTTATTCTTGGGGATTATAGTTTTATATTTCTTATCTATTATTCTATTCTAGTTCCCGTAGGGTTTCCCTGTTGAAGATCGGTGGTGCGATAGAGTCCCCTTACCCATGTAAGGGGTCTATCACTCCAGGTTTCTTCTGTTTCGACCTGGTCCCACGACATCACCGAAAGACGTGGTTTGTTGGCTACTTTAGAGGAATCGGTTCCCCTGAGATCACACCTTCCAACCTCGTGCTGGTGTTTGTCCTTTTGATCTCGTCCCACAGTTGGACTTAAAACAGTAGTCGCTGCCGTCATTTCCTCCGACCAACTACCGTCGATTACTAATAAATATGTCTTACAATGTAAAAGTTCACTTTACTATCAAATTTTTTTTCTGTACCAATTAAATGCGGCGCAGGTCGAATAATTTTTATAGCATAGCAAACATGAAAAAGAAGTATGTATCGGTAATCGATTTAACACACTATTTGAGTATGTCTAAATCAAAAATTTATGAAATGGTAAATGATGGACTCATCCCATATTATAGAATTTGTGGGGCCATTAGATTCAATATTGAAGAAATAGAACAATGGATTAGTAGCGGTTGCTACTTTGATAATGAAGATTTAAATCTACCTAGATTGTAATGGCAACCTTCAATATTAGATTAGACACAAGAAATAAACTAAAAGATGACAAATTCAACCTCGTAATAAGAGTTTTTGAACAGAATACTTTTGTGGATTTGAAGGTTGAACGGTTAACGCGGCGGCAGCACCACCGCATTTTCATTAAAAATGCCACTGATGAGAAAAGTATTGAATTTAGAAGAAGAACGAATGAATTGAAATCCTTTGTTGAGGAACTGTATCATCAAATTGGATATCTCAATAAAGATAGATTAAGAGACCAGTTTTACAGTAGGAGTCATCGGCCAAAGAAATCCCTTTTTTGAATAGTCCTTGCTTGGGTTTTTTGTGTTTTTTCTTTAGTTGAGTTTTAGTAAAAAAACTTTCTTTCTTCTTTATTTTACTATCGGGTGTACATCCAACAGAGGTACAATTATACTGGCTTTT